>JANMRV010000679.1:0-2140 GCA_031388685.1 Planctomycetota bacterium | reverse complement strand
GCCGATGCAGACGACGCAGTCGTTCATCAACCTGGTGATCGACCGCGGCCAGCCGCGCACGTTGACGCTGCGCGGCCTGCTCGACGCGTACATCGCGCATCGCAAGGAAGTCATCCGCAGGCGCACGCTGTTCCTCTTGGCGAAGGCCGAAGAACGCAAGCACATCCTCGAAGGTCTGCGCATCGCCGTCGACAACATCGACGAAGTGATCCGCATCATCCGCGCCAGCAAGACGCCGGAAGAAGCGCGCGCGAATCTGTCGTCGGCGTTTTCGCTTTCGCAGCGCCAGTCGCAGGCGATCGTCGACATGCGCCTCGGCCGCCTGACCGGGCTCGAGCGCGAAAAACTCGAAGCCGAGTTCAACGAGGTCGTGGCCGAGATCGCCGACCTGCGCGACATCCTCGACCGCGCGGCGCGCGTGATCCAGATCATCAAGGACGACCTCGACTCGCTCGACAAGCAGTACGGCGACGATCGACGCACCGAGATCTCGCGCGAGGAAGTCGAAGGCGGCTTCGACATCGAAGAGCTGATCAACGAGGAGATGATGGCGGTCACCGTCTCGCGCGACGGATACATCAAGCGCACGCCGCTCGATGTCTATCGCACGCAAGCGCGCGGCGGCCGCGGAATCATCGGCTCGGACGCGAAGGAAGGCGACATCCTGAAGTCGCTGTTCGTCGCCGGCACGCACGACTTCCTGTTGTGCTTCTCCAACCGCGGCCAGGTCTACTGGCTCAAGGTCTATCAACTGCCCGAGGCCTCGCGCACTTCGCCCGGCCGCGCGATCAAGAATCTGATCGATCTTGGCGATGGCGAAGTGATCACGAACGTGCTGCGCGTGCCGGAATTCGACAACGAACGCTTCGTGTTCTTCGCCACACGCAACGGAACGGTCAAGAAGACGCCGCTAGAAAGCTACTCGCGGCCGAAAAAGGGCGGCATTCGCGCCATCAAGCTCGACGACAGCGATGAAGTCGTCGCCGTCGCGCTGTGCAAGCCCGGCGACACGCTGGTGCTCGGCACGGCGCAGGGCAAGGCGATTCGCTTCGCCCAGGAAGACGCGCGCTCGATGGGCCGCACTTCCTACGGCGTGCGCGGCATCCGCCTGCTCGGCGAGGATCGCGTGGTCGGCTCGCTCGTCGCCGACGCGGACGCGTTCATCCTCACCGCCTGTCAGCACGGGCACGGCAAGCGCACCGCGGTCTCCGAGTATCCGCTCAAGGGCCGCGGCGGCCAGGGTGTGATCAACATCCAGACCGGCGATCGCAACGGGCTGGTCGTGGGGCTTTCGCTTTGCCGCGAAGCGGACGACGCGATGTTCATCACCGCGCAGGGCATGATCGTGCGCTCGCCGGTGAACGAGATGCGGCCGATGGGGCGCAACACGCAGGGCGTCAAGCTGGTCAACCTCAAGGACGACGATCAACTCGTCGCCATGGAGATCATCAGCGCGGTCGAGTTGGAGGAATACCAGCAGACCTCGACTCCCCGCCGTCCGCGGCCCGCGATCCTCGACATCGAGGACGGCATCGACGAGAACGCCGACGCCGACGCCGAACAGGATCCTGACGAGGAGCCGGTCGACGATGCGGCCGAAGAACCCGAGAGCGACGAGTAAGCCATGTCAGCCACACGCAAGCGCATCGAAGCGGACCTCAAGACAGCCATGCTCGCGCGCAACGAAATCGCGCGCGACACGCTGCGCCTCGTGCTCTCCGACGTGAAGAAGGCCGAGGTCGATCACAACCGCGACGCGACCGAGGAAGACGTGATCGCGGCGCTGACCGGTGGAGCGAAGCGCCGGCACGAATCGATCGAGCAGTTCGACAAGGCCGCTCGCAAGGATCTGGCCGACAAGGAGCGCGCGGAGCTGGCCGTGATCAGCGGCTACCTGCCCGTGCAGATGGACGAAGCCCAGTCGCGCAAAATCGTCGCCGACATCATCGCCGAGCTGAAGCTGACTTCGAAGAAGGACGTCGGCGCCGTGATGAAGGCCGTGATGGCCAAGCACAAGGGCGCGCTCGACGGCAAGCTGGCGCAACGACTGGCGCTGGAAATCCTGCCGTAGTCGTCGGGGAAACCGGGATACGGTACCAGGTTCGACTTCGGCATCGGTCGGCCCGCGCGCTCAGCGCGC
>JANMRV010000668.1:0-23807 GCA_031388685.1 Planctomycetota bacterium | reverse complement strand
GGACTGTCCGTGGTTCCTGCACTTCCGCCTGGTCTCACCTACGTCGAGGTAGCCGCGGGCACATGGCACAATGTGGCTCGGCGCACCGATGGGTCGATTGTCGCGTGGGGAGACAATTCTGCCGGACAGTGCAACGTTCCTACTCTGCCACCGGGACTTACGTACGCTAGGGCATCCGCGGGGGGAAGCCACACAGTGGCGCAGCGCAGCGATCGGTCGGTTGTGGCGTGGGGGGACAATTCTGACGGTCAATGCGACGTGCCGGTCCTGCCCCTGGGCCTTGGCTTTGCGGAGGTATCCGCCGGCAATCGGCACACGGTGGCTCGCCGCATCGATGGGATAGTCGTGGCGTGGGGCAACAACGACAACGCCCAGTGCAACGCGCCTGCGGCTCCGCCGGGGCTCACGTACACTCAGGTCGACATGCGAAAAGATAATGCGCCAGGATTCTGTGCGGTTCGAAGCGATGGCTCGATTGTCTCATGGGGCTATCGCAGCGACGGTCAGTCCAATGTTCCCGCACTGCCGGCGGGCCTTGCCTACGTACAGGTTGCGGTCGGCGGAAGCCACACCGTGGCTCGGCGCTCCGACGGCTCGGCTGTCGCGTGGGGATTGAACGCCAGTGGGCAGTGCAACGTCCCTGCCCTCCCACCGGGACTCACGTACGTTGAAGTCTCCGCAGGTAGAAAGCACAGTGTGGCGCGACGTAGCGATGGGTGGATTGTCGCGTGGGGAGACAATGCCTATGGCGCATGTAACGTACCTGCTCCTCCCGGCGGTCTGACATTCGTACAGATCGCGTCCGGGGGCGGCTCGGTGGCGCTCCTCAGCGATGGCAATATGGCTGTATGGGGACCCTTGGCCGGTACAGTTCCCCCCGCGCTGCCGCCGGGGCTGGTGTACGTTCAGGTCGGGGATAGCAGCGGCGTGCGAGCCGTTGCGCTGCGAACTGATGACACATTCGTCGTCTCCCCGCCTGGTGGTCCTTCGCTTCCATCTGGGTTAGGCTGCGTCGAGTTCGATCTCTCTCCGGATTCCGTCTTTGCTGCTCGCTTCATCGACGGTTCCGTGGTGGTGGTGACCAACCTGGGTGTGGGGCCATATCAAGCTCCCAGCCTGTTGCAAGGGCAAGCGTACGTCGAGGTCGATGTAGGCCCTAAGACAGCCGTCGCGCGGTACGAAGGGCCGTGCGCCTCACAACTGAGTTACTGCACCGCCAAGATCAACTCGCTCGGCTGTACTCCGGCGATCGGTTCGAGTGGTTCACCGAGCGCAACAGTGGGCAACGGATTCACGATCACCGGCTCGACCGTGCACAACCAGAAGACGGGGCTGCTCCTCTACAGTCTCGCCGGTCAAGCCGCGATCGCGTTCCAGAATGGCACGTTGTGTCTGGCGAGTCCGATCAAGCGTGCACCAAGCGTGATGTCTGGTGGTTCTCCGCTGCCTGCGAATGACTGTTCGGGCGTTTACTCGATTGACTTCAACGCGTTCGCGGTGGGTTCGCTCGGCGGCAATCCGCATCCCGCGTTGCAGGCGCCGGGCACCACCGTTGACTCGCAGTGGTGGGGCCGCGATCCGGGATTCCCCGCTCCGAACAACACCACGTTGACCAACGGTTTGCGCTTCAGCATGTGCCCATGATTTGGATGGACTCGTGCAATCTCCTTCGACGGCCACACTCTCTAGTTTTCGAGGTCTGCTGCCGTGGTGTTGGCCAGCCTCGATGATTTCTCCGGCCTGTCGCGCGACCCGCGCGAACGATTGGCGCTCTCACGCCAAAGCAAGCACCGGGTGCGCGGAACCCTCGCGCAGCCCTTGACTCGAAAACCGACAACAAACAACGACAAGGAATAGAATCATGGCAATTTGCCAGACGTTTTTGATTGGTCTTGGTCTCATGACGGGCTCCGTGCTGTCGACTTTCAACGATCCGCCGAGTGCGCTTGGCGCCCCTGCGATCAAGGATCCGCAAGCCTGTGTCGCCACGCTCACGTGGACAGCGGACACACAGGGTTGGCCTGGCGGAGATTGGGACGGCGGGGTCTTGGCCGCGGCGAACTACACGGGCGAGGGCTACTCCGACTGGAGACTCCCGACGGTGACGGAATTGCAGGCCGCGCTTCAGAGCCAGAATGGCCAACCTCCCGCCTGGGGGCAGGATCTGCGCAATCCAGGCGGCATCACCAGCGCCTGGACCTCGAAGAGCCAGGGCACCTGGGCTTGGAGGGTCAAGGTCGGCACGGACTCGAACGGGTTCGTGATTCCGTCTCAGAGCGGCGCGGCCTCCAAGGTGCTCAAAGGGAGCAACTTCGCGCGCACCAAATTCGTGCGGCCGTAATGGCCGGGCCAGCCCCGATGGAACAGCGGCCACCGCCCATCTCCACTAGGATGCCGCGCGTTTCCAGTGGGAAACACCGTCGGTCTTGGGCCGCGCCGCGGCCAAGAGCCTTGGCACTTTGAAGTGAGACTCTGGGAGACTCGTGATGGCCAAATCGAACAATCGTGAGCCGGAGGGAGCGAACCCCGATGATTTCGACATCTTGCTGGAGCACGGCTTTGGCAAGACCGACAGCATCCCGGCGGCGATGCTCTTTTCAGCGCGGAGCGAGGGACCGGCCATCGCTCTGGCGGAACCAGCGCGTTCCGCAGCGGTCCTGCCGCCAGATCTGGCTTCCGAGGATGCTCCTGCGGGCGGCAATCTGGCCGGCCGCTATCAGATCTTCGGCGAGTTCGCGCGCGGCGGTGTCGGGGCGTTGTTCCGCGCGCGAGATCACGTGCTGCGGCGCGACGTTGCCATCAAGGTGCTGCTCTCCAGGCACAAGAACCGGCCCGAGTTGCATCGGCGCTTCCTGGAGGAGGCGCAGATCTGCGCTCAACTCCAACATCCCGGCATCGTTCCTCTGCACGATGCGGGTTTGACCGAAGACGGCCGTCCGTTCCTGGCCATGAAGCTGATCCAGGGTGAGACGCTTTCAGCGCGCCTGGCGTCTCGCAAGGATTCTTCGGAGCAGCGCCATGACCTCGTGCGCGTTCTCGCGCAAATCTGCCAAGCGATCGCCTACGCGCACGCGCGCGGCGTCATCCATCGCGACCTCAAACCCGGCAACGTGATGGTCGGCGCGTTCGGCGAAGTGCAGGTGATGGACTTCGGCATGGCGAAGGTGCTCGCGCGCGAAGCTGCTCCGCGCGCAGAGGAACCGGTCGGAATTCAGGCGCCACCCATTACGACCATCCGCAGCGACGATCCGTCGTCGGCGTCGGTAGGCGGTTCGGTGATGGGGACCTATGCCTACATGTCTCCCGAGCAAGCGCAGGGAGACGTCGAGCGACTCGACGCACGCTCGGATGTCTTCGGCCTCGGAGCGATCCTGTGCGAAATCCTGACCGGCGCAGCCCCCTACCGTGGAGAGCGCGAAGCACTGAGGCTCAAGGCAGCCGCCGGTGATCTGAGCGACGCCGATGCACGCCTGCACGGTTGTGGAGCGGAGGCGGAGCTTGTCGCACTGTGCAGGAGCTGCATCGCGCCGATGCAGACGGATCGTCCGAAGGACGCCCGCGCGCTGGCGGAGCAACTCGAAACCTATCTCGCCTCATTACAAGAGCGGGCGCGGGCAGCGCAGATGACGGCGGTCAGGGCCGAGGATCGAGTTCTGGCCGAGAGCAAGCGTCGGCGACTCCACGTGGCCTTGATGTTCATGCTGCTTGTGCTGATCGGGGCGGGGGCCGGAGGATGGAACTACTTGAGGAGCGAGCATTCCGCGCGCGTGCTTCGGACAGCCGAAGCTGTGGACAGGACGATTGCAGCGTCGCGCGGCACGCGCCCAGAAGTCACTTTGGAATCGCCCGAGAGCGCGGCCCAATGGGCGGAGGCACTGGCGGGCGCACGTCAGGCCGTCGAGTTTTCTCGCGGCCCGGATGCCGACGAAGCGACCAGGATGCGCGCCGCTTTGTTTCTGACCGAAATGGAGGAGACCGAGCGCCGGATGCAGCTGCAGCGAGAGCAGTCGGCGAGAGCTGCGCGCATGCAAGCCCGGCTCATCGATATCCACGGGCAGCTGATGAGCACATGGCGCTGGGAAGCCCACGACCACAAGTACGCCGCTGCCTACAAGGAGTACGGACTCGACGTCGAAATCCAGTCGGAGGCAGCTCTCGCGGCCGCGATCGGTAGCAGCGGGATCGCTGCCGACCTGATCGTTGGCATGGATCAATGGGCGCAGTGCAAGAGCATGTCCAGGCCAACGGACACGGCAGGCAGGGAGCGGCTCCGTCGAATTCTCCAGATCGCGGACCCCGATCCTCTGCGGCTGCAGATCCGCGAAGCCGCCAAGAACAAAGACCGGCAGCTCGCGCTCCAGCTCGCGCGCGATGTCGATCGCGCCAAAGTTCCACCCATCAGCGCCGCGCAGCTCGCGTGGACATTGTGGTCCGCGGGCGAAGCGAAAGAGGCAGTTCAGCTTTCTCGCGATGTCGCCTTGCAGCACCCCGGCGACTTTGGGATCAACTTCCAGGCGGGCATGCTGCTCTCCTTCTCCGGACAGGGTCGTGCAGCTGACGCAGTCCGTTACTACTCAGCCGCCCTGGCATCCCGTCCCGACAGCTTGGTCGCCGCCAACAACCTGGGTGCGGAACTCGTGAAAAATGGCGAGCGCGACGAGGCCATCCAGGTATTGAAGCGCATCATCTCGATCCATCCTGACGCGGCCATTCTCCCCGCCAATCTGGGGGGCATACTCGAGGGCAGCGGCCGACTGGCGGAGGCTCTCGAGTCCTATCGCACAGCCTTTTCGCTGGAGCCACAGGACCCCAGGATTCACGAGCACGTTGCCCGGGCGCTCAAACGCATGGGGCAATTGGAGGAAGCGCAAACTGCGTATGCAGAAGCACTCGAGCTGTACCCCGACGACGCAAGCCTGTGGCTCAGTTACGGCGCAATGCTGTGCGACCAATTGGACGACGCGAACGGCGCGGTCCATGCCTTCGAGAAGGTCGTTGAAATCAGCCCTGAAGACCTGAAGGGCTGGCGCAATCTCGTCATCGCCCGCGTGAAGATTGGTGACTCGGAAGGAGCACTGCTCGCACTGGGCAAGCTGGCGGAGCTGGAGCCACCCTCGGTCTGGAAGCATGAAGTCACGGGCGAACGGAACCTCCAACTCGAGCGCTTCTAAGCGGCGCGCGAGGCCTTTGCCGCGGCCTTGGCCCTCGAACCACAGAACGCGCGGCTGTGCTGCAAGCTCGGCGTCGCTCTCGATCAGTTGGGTCAACCCGACGAGGCACTGACTTTCGTTCGCAAGGCCTGCGTCCTCGACCCCAAGGAGTTCGACGCCTGGTTCAATCTGGCCAGCCTGCTCGCGGACAAGGAAGACTGGAGCGAGGCGCAGGCCGCGCTCGCGAAGGCACTCGAGCTTCGACCCGAGGATGTGGAGAGTCTCTTTCGGATGGGGCGGTATCTTTTGAACAGCGCCGACAAGCCCGGCGCCGCCGCACTTTTCCGTAAGGTCCTGGAGCTTCAGCCGGATCATCCGCAAGCACGCGAGGCGCTCGAAGCTGTGGAGCGGAGCGGAGGGTAGATCCCACGCCGGGCCCGGGTCGTGGCCGAACCGGACTCGATCTCCATGGGGCGCAGTAACGACGTTGCCAGGCGACTGCGTATGCTTTGACGTCCATGCCGCTCCGCCGCGTCTTCGTTGCACTTTTCGCGCTGATTTCGCTCAGCACTCCAGCCCGTTCCAATCCGCGCATTTCCGCTGATGTGACCGCTGCCCTCGGTCGCCTTTCGGCCGCCAGCTCCGACGAGCGCAATGCGGCCGAGCGTGAACTTGCAAAGCTCCTCGTGTCCTCCGACGTGCCCCTGCTCGCGAACGCGGCGCGCACGGGATCCGCGGAAGTTCGTGCGCGCATTGCTTCCGCGCTGATGTCGAGCGAGCGCCATCTTGCGCTCGCGGCGGAACTCGCGGCCTCTGACGACGCGACGGTCGCAGGCACCGGCGCCGACGCACTGGCTGGGCTTGCGGCCGACTGGCTCGGCACCACGGACCAGGAGCCTTTGCCGATGGCCAGCATCGAGCGCGAACTCACCGGGATGTTCTCGGGCTTCTGGAGCCTGGACGTCCAGCGCTGCGGGCTCGAAGAGACGCTCGACCGCATCGCGCGCCTCGTCGATGGGCGCCGCGCGGATCGGCCAGGAGCCCCCGAACCCGCGCTCGTGCTCGATCCGCGCTATGACCCGGCCCGCGCGCGGCCGCTCAAGGGGGCCGAGGAAATCGTCTCGCCCGCGATCGGCAGTTTCGAAGCGCTGGCCTACGCGGCCGCGGTCACCCACGGAGCAGTCTTCGACGTCTACGGTTGGAACGACGGGCGCACCTGGCTCGTCGTGCGCGATGCCGCGAGCCCGAGTGCGCGGCCCGCGCAACTCTTGCTGCGCGAGTGGGTGCTCGCGGTGCAGCGTCCGGCTTCGCTCGCGGCCGCCCGTTCCGCGGCCCGCGCGCTGGCCTCGAGCGGATGGCCGGCGGCGCTGGAATGGCTCGATACACGCTGGCGCGAGAAGCAGGACCCCGCCGCTCTCGATGGCCTGGTCCTCGCCGCCGGTCGCGGCGCGCTGGGATCGTCGCTGGCAACGAAGGCCGGCGCGGAGTTGTTGCTCGAACGCGCCGATCGGGCGCTGAATCTGCCGGGCGACGCGCGTCCCGAAGCGCGCGAAGCGGCGCGCGCGCTGCTGACGCTCGGATCGATCGGCAGCGAAGTCTGGGCGCGCGGATTCAACGCTGCTTCGCCGCGCGGAAAGATGCTGCGCTGTGCGCTGCTGGCCGCAACACGCGCCGATTCACCCGAACTTCTGGCCCTGCTCGAAGCGCGCTGGACGGCCGGCGCCGTCTCGAGCGAAGAGCGCTGCGCCTTGCTGCGCGCGCTGGCCTCCAGCGGCGCGCCGCGCGTGAAGTCGCTGCCCGCCGTCGGACTCGAGCCTGCGTTCGAATGGGCCGCGGCCCACGGCGAGGGCGTCAGATTTCTTGGCGATCTGCGCGCGGTCGGCGCAGGTGAGCCGGTTGCGTGGCAGGACGCGCGCGGGCTCGCTGCGGCGCTGCAGGTCGAACTCTGCGCCGACGCGCTTGCGCGGGCGGGGAGCGGCGCAGCTCAGGACGCGCTGGCCGGTGTACGGCTCTGCGCTCTGCTCGCCGGGAAACGTGGCGAGGAAAATGCACAGACCTTGCTCGACCGCGAATCCCTGTGGCTGCCCAAGGCGAAAATGCGCGCGGCTCTGCTCGCAGCGCGCGCCAAGCAGGCCGACTCGGCAACGATCGTGCGTTTGCTTGTCTGCAGCGACGTGGCCACGCCCGAGGAAACCAGCGAGGCGGCCGCGTCCACCTTCGCGCGCGAGGAATGGAACGACGCGGACTGGCGCGTGGCGGGGGCCGGTGCGGCAGCTCCCGGCGGAACCCTGGAACGCTGGCCGCTCAAGGAAACAAAGCCGGACGAGCGCTACATCGAATTCCTGACACGGCTCGAGCAAGTTCGCGACCAGTTGACCGCCGCGGCGAAGGATCCTGGCGCGGCGTCGAAGCCCGCGCTTGATCCGCGCGGACTCGAGGCCGGCTGGGTGCAGGGCTGCTCGCGGACCCTGCTGCTGCTGCGCGCGCGTCAATGCGAGCCCGGCGCACGCGAGTTTTTGCGCCGGCTGCGGATCCTTTTCCAGCGCTCGCAGCACCCTTTGAGGCGTGAACTGAGCGGGGGACGCTTCCCGGCGCTTTCGGCGGCGATCCTGGTCGAAGTCGAGCCGCGGGAACCGTGGATCGGCTTCTGAACCGGCAAATCGTCCCCCCGATGGTTCACCGCGGCCGCGCCCGCCCTTCTGGCCCCTAGAAAGAGCTTGGGGACTGGATCTTTCAGGGTCGATGAGCATGCTTCACGTTCCAGGCTCCGTACAAAGACACCCCGCATGGCGATTTTCACTCCCGCACTCAACGTTGGACCGCTCCAGGTGGCCGTGCCCGACGAGGGCAAGACCATGCCGATCACGCGCGAGGAGATCGTGCTCGCCAGCGACCCGCGCGGACAGATCGCCGAGCAGTTCCGCGGCCTGCGCAACTCGATCGTGGCGCTCAACCCCGAAAGCGCGCCGCGCTCGGTCATGGTGACGAGCTCCTTGCGCGCTGAAGGCAAATCGGTCGCCGCGGTCAATCTCGCGCTGGCCCTGGCTGAGATGCCGGGCACCCAGGTGCTCCTGATCGATGCCAACATGCATTCGCCGGGCACCGAGGACTATCTGTCGATGCCGCGACGCCAGGGACTCAGCGAACTGCTCTCCGGGCGATTGCCGCTCGACCATGCGATCCGCGCCACGAGTGTTCCCACGGTCTCGGTGATCGGCGCAGGTTCGATCCCGCGCAATCCTTCCGAGTTGCTCGCGTCGGAGCGCATGAAGACGTTGCTCGCGACCTTGAAGCGCCGCTACAGCTACGTCGTGATCGACACGCCGGAAGCGTCGACCACGAGCGATGCGAGTCTCCTGGGCGCGATTGCCGATGGCGTCGTGCTGGTCGTGCGCCAGAACAGCACGCCGCGTCAGTACGTGGAGCAGTCCTACAACTTGCTCGAGTCGCTCGGCGCCAACGTGTTAGGCACGCTGCTCACCGGCGCGCACCTGGCCGACACCGCGCGCGGCAAGCGTTGAGTTCTTCGACGCTCAGCTGAACAGCCAGCGCTGCACGAAGCTCTTCACGAATCCCGGCTTCTCGATTTCAGCGGGCGGCGTTTCGTGCGCGGCGATTTTTCGCGTGACGAGCTTGGGCGTGCGCATCTCGTTGCCCGTGCGCGCCGACCAGAGCAGTTCCTGAAGGTGTGCTTTTTCCCAGGCGAGCGCGGCGGCGGTGCCCGAATACTCGCGCTCGCGGCGGCGGAATTCGCGGCTGTGGAAGATGCGCCGGCCCTTCGCGCCGCGCTCGGCGGGCAGCGCAGCGTGCAGCAGTTCGTGAAACAGGACGTAGCGCACGAAAAACTCGGGCACCGCCGTCTGATCGAGCACCGGATGCATGCGCACGAGGCCCGTCCAGTAATCGAAACTGCCCAGGCGCAGCGTGCGGCGTGTGCGCGACTTCGGCGCGCGGCCCCAGGTCAGCTGTGGCCACTTCGCCGGCATCTGCGCTTCGCTCGCCGTCGTGCCCTGCGCGGCGAACTCGCCCGCGAAATCGTTCTCGCGCAAGTCGAGCGCCAGCGCCTCGAGATCGTATACGCGGCCGGCGCTGACGAGCTTCAGCTTGCGCGGAGCGCTGCGCTCCATCAATTCGATCTGCGCCTCGACCCACAGGTCGAGCAG
Source organism: Planctomycetota bacterium (assembly GCA_031388685.1). GTDB lineage: Bacteria > Planctomycetota > UBA1135 > UBA1135 > JADJQU01. The sequence continues at coordinate 14,494 of JANMRV010000668.1, read as the reverse complement.
TTCCAGCTTGCGGCGCGCGCGCCTGCCCGAGCGAATCCATGACACGACCGCGCCGCGGACATCGGCTGGCGCATGGGCGAAGAACGCGTTCATGCGCAGCGTGCGTCGAAGACCGTGCGGCTCGACTCGCAGCACGGTGCGCCGCGCGCGCGTGAAGATCACCTCGACCTGAGTTTCGAGTTCGAGCGAGAGGAACTCGCTCCAAGCTTCGGGCCCGAGCGAGCTTGGTTGCCCGGGCCCGCAAGCCTCGATTTCATGCTTCGGCGTTTTCGCGCTCACCCGGAGAGACTAACCCCCCGTCAGGCTCAATTCGTAGGTTTGATCGCTGCCTTCGGAGACCGTGATCAGCTTTTGCGAGCGCACCATATGGTCGATCTGGCCGAAGGCGTCGTCCGAGCCGACACCCTGGACCGTCGCCGAGAGCGTGTAGTTGCCCGGCCGCACGTGCGAGAAGCTGAAGCGGCCTTCGGCGTCCGAACGTGTGTCCAGGACGATGTCACTGGTATCGGATTCCATGTGCACGAACCCGCCGCGCAGCGGAGTTCCGCCCGGGCCGACCACCGTGCCCTTGACCGTGCCGCCGACCTGCAGCGTGACCTGGCCGACATCCGTCGGCTGACCGTCGGCGACCATGATCTCGCGTTGCTTGCCTTGGGCGAAGCTGGGATGGTTGACGCGCAGCTGGTACTTCTCGGGTGTCAGGAAGCGCAACTCGAACATGCCCTCGGACGTGGTGACCACGCGGCGAGAGGTGGTGTTCGTGGGGATCATCATCCCGAACATCGGATCGTTCGGGTCGTCGTCGAACGTGTCGTCGTGGCTGGTGACCACCGCGCCGCCGATCGGCGCGCCATTCGGACCGACGATGCGGCCCTTGATCGAGCCACCGCGCGAAAGGCGCACGACCACGTTGATCGAAGGCCGGTCCGCCGTGATCGCGAAGGCTTCGGAGAAGGTCGGCGCCGAAGTGTTCGAGCTTGCAACCAAGCAGTAGGTGCTCGGGTCGAGGCCGCAGATCTGGAAGTTTCCATCGGTTGCGGCGCTGAAGGACTCTTTCAGGCCGGTCTCTTCCGAAGCCACGCCGATCCCCGGCACTTGATTGGGCGCGAGCCGGCGCACCGAGACCGTGAAGGCCGTCACGGCGTTGCCGGCGTTGTCGACGACGCGTCCGTTGACGCAGGCCTGGGCCAGCATGTCGATGATCACGTTCATTTCGCCGACCGCGACGCGCGTGTTCTTCTGCTGGCGATAGCCCTTGGCTTCGCATTGCAGGATGTAGGAGCCGGGGTGCAAATTCATCAAAGCGAACGTGCCGTCCTCGAGACTCTTCGTCTCGCCGCGGTAGCTGACGTTGTTGCCCGTGTTGTAGGCCACGATGACCGCGTCCTTGATGCCCGCGCCGTCGGAGCCGATGACCTTGCCGCCGATCGGCTGGCCCACGGACAACTGGATGTCGACGATGACACGCTCTCCAGGTGTGCCCTGGATGTTGACCTGACTCCTGGTCTGCGTGCCGTAGCCCTCAGCCGAGCAGGTCAGCTGCTTCGCGACCGGGTAGACGTTCGCGAATTCGAAATGTCCGAGGAGGTCGGATTTGACGATCAGGCGATCAGGGCTCTCGCCCTGTCCCGAGTAGAAGGCGCTGTCGAGCCAGAGCTCGGCGTTGGGCACAACATTGTTCGAGGTGTCGGTCACCGTGCCTTGCACGATCGAACCTGTCTTCAGAATGATGTTCGGGCCCTGGAACTCGCCATCGTCGCCGACGGCCACGAGCTGTTCCTGGACCGGCGAGTAGTTCGGATGGGAGGCGATCAAGAAGTAGTCGCGGCGCGGAATCACGTTCTGGAACCGATAGGCTCCCTTCTCGTCGCTGGTCGTGACGATCGGCTTGGTGCCCGACGTCACTCCGGTGATCCAGCTCATGGCCACTTCCTGGCCCATCATCGCATCGCGGGAGAGTTGGACCTTCGCACCGCGCAGCGGCTGCTTGTCCTGGTTCATCACCAGGCCATAAAGCGTGTTGCGCCCCGGGCGCTCGACCGCCGCGTCGGCATTGACGCCTTCGCCGGCCTGGACCGCTTCCTCGGCGGTGCGGACGGTCTCTTTCGGCGTCTGGACGGTTTCCGGCGTGGGCGCCTTGGTCGGAGGAGGGACCGCCGCCGGTCCACCGACCTCCGAGAGAGGAACCGTTGGCGTCGAAGGGCCGAAGTTCTGCAGCGCGAGGATCAGGGCGACGGCGGCGACGAGGACCAGCAGGAGGACGACAAGGGGTCGCATGGCGGAGTGTGTGGTTGGCGCGGGAGGCTGTCGAGCCGGGCCCGTGCTGGAGTATGTGGTGGTCAGAGCTGTCGGGCGTCCAGGGTACCGGCCGGCCCGCGGTCAATGAACCCTGCTGGGTTTGACTAGGGGCGTGGCAGGGGAGAGCCTGGCACGTTGAGGAGAGACGCGCCGCGGCCCGGTTTTCTTCCCGGGCGGCTTACATCGGCCGAACCGGCTTGGGAGCCTCAGTGCGGAACGGCCTTGGGGGGGACCGTGGACTCGCTTTCGCCTTCGACGTTGCGGCCTGGGCAGAGCGACTCCCAGAAAAGCTGGGTGCAGAGGAAGTAGGCGAAGACGACCAGTTCCATCTCGACCTTGCGATAGACCTCGATTTTGGCCGAACGCGCGAGCGGCCGGCCCAGGATGCGGGCCATTTCGCCGGTCTTGGGGGCCTGGAGCGTCCAGCCCGGGCGGAAGCCGGTCAGTGGCAGGACCCGCAGGGGTCGGCTGCCCGTGTGCAGGACGATTTCGCGCCGGGAGATGTGCCAGCGCAGCGAAGATCCGAGCCATTCCTTGCCCTCGGTCCAAAGCGAGAACTGGCTGCGCAGCAGCCCAGGATCGCGGCGGAAGACCAGGACTTCGCCCTTGGTCGGGCTGTAGCGGCCCCCGCTGACCATGCCCCAGACGTTGCGCTGGATCTGCAAGACGCCCAAGGGCCCCTCGGCGGTGGCCAGCCGATGGGTGGAGTTCCAGAATCCTTGGATTCGGACCTGGTAGCTGGCGGTCGGTTCGGGCATCGGGCGGGCTGGGGACACTTCCGTTCAGTCTACCTTCGGCCGCGCGTGCGGTCGAACCTGTGGGCTCAGTCCGCGGCCAGGGCGCGGAGGGCTTGGACCGAGGTCGAGACCGCTTCGATGGCGCGCTCGATTTCCTGCTCGGTCGTTTCGCGCGAGAGGGAAAGGCGCAGGGACGCGGACGCGGCGCGCTCGTCTAGGCCCATGGCGAGCAAAACATGGGACGGTGCATGTCGTGAGGACGCGCACGCTGATCCCGCGGAGGCGCAGATTCCGACTTCAGACAGCAACATGACCATCGCTTCACCCGAGACACCATCGAAGCCGAAGCTCGCGGTGTTGCAGGTGCGAGGGGCGGCCGCGGCGTGGACGCGCGAATGGGGGACAGCGGCAAGGATCTTTCGCTCGAGCATGTCGCGCAATTTCGCAAGCCGGCTCGGCCCGCCCGCTGCGATCCACGCTTGCGCCAGTTCCGCCGCGCGGGCGAAGCCGACGATGCCCGGAACATTTTCAGTGCCCGCGCGACGTTCGCTCTCCTGTCCGCCGCCGCGCAGCAGTGGCTCGAACTCCGTCGACGCGCGCACGTAGAGCGCGCCGATTCCTTTGGGGCCGTGCAGTTTGTGCGCCGAGATCGCCAGCGTATCGATCGGCAGCGACGCCACATGGAGCGCGAGCTTGCCCGCGACCTGCACCGCATCGACATGGAAGGGGACCTTGCTTTCCTTGCACAGCGCAGCGACGGAGGCGACATCGTGCAGCGCGCCCGTTTCGTTGTTGGCCCACATCAATGCGACCAGCGCGCAACGCTCGTCGATCGCCGCAGCAAATTTCCACAGCTCGAAACGGCCTTCGCGGTCCGGTGCGATGCGCATGACCTCGTAGCCCGATTTTTCCAGCGCCGCGAGCGGCGCGAGGACGGCCTCGTGTTCCACGGCGCTGGTGACGATGCGCCGGCGCCCTGGAAAACGCGCCAATCCCGCGCGAATTGCAGCATTGTCGCTTTCCGTCCCGCCCGAAGTGAAAACGATTTCCTCGGGCGAACGCGCGCCAATCAGACGCGCAATCTTGGCCCGTCCGCTCGCGACCGCGTCCGCGGAGGCTTGGCCGAGCGAGTGCAGACTCGAAGCGTTGGCGTAGCTCTCGACGAACCACGGGCGCATCGCATCGAAGACTTCCGGCGCGACGCGCGTGGTCGCATTGTTGTCGAGGTAGCAGATCGACATGACTGACGTGCGCCCGCTCGGCTGCGCGCGTCGTGGCGCCTAGAACAGCGCGCTCAAGGTCGCGGGCAGATGCTCACCGGTCAGCTGGCACGGCTCGCAGAAGTTGTTGTCGGTGATGGGCGAGTGCTTGCAGGATTCGCAGTCGCGCAATTTGTTGACGGCGACGCCGATGCTCTTGCGCTGGGCCTCCAGTTCGGTGATGCGCACTTGCAGCAGGCGATCCTGCTCGCTCAGCGCCGTGCGAACCTTGGCCAGGAACTCCTTGCGCGGCCCGCCGGAGTCGCGCGTCGCCATCAACTCGCGGATCCGCTCGAGCGGCAAGCTGAGCGACTGCAGATCGTGGATCATGGCCAGGCGGTTCAGGTCCGTGCGCCTGTAGTAGCGGAAGCCGCCTTGACTTCTCGAGGCGGGGATCAAGAGCCCCATCTCCTCGTAGTAGCGCAGCGTGCGCAGGTTCGTCCCCGCGAGCTTCGCGAAGTCGCCGATCTTCAGCAATTCAACTTGAGCTTCGGTCATGGCTGAGGTGGGCATCGATTGGACCATCGGACTTGGAGTCTCCCTTTACGTAAGGGTAGCCGAATTCGCCAGTCGTGCGGAAGACCCTTCCCAGGCGCCTTGGGGAGGCGCGAAGCCCGAGGCCGTCCCACTGCGGGCGTTGGGGCCCTGCGCAGAATCGTGCTCCCGATGAACTGGCCAGCCCGACCCCCCCGGCCAGCAACCCGAAGCTCTGGAGCTTCCGGAGCTTGAATCGCAGGGGGGCGAGCCTAGGCTCCCGCGGCCTGGGCGCGTTGCTCGCCGATCGGCGGGCGACGCTGCTACTTCCGGCGGCTCAGCACCCAACCAATACGATGCCCTTCCACTTCGATCCGCTGTATCTGCTTTTCACCGTTCCCGCGCTGATCTTCAGCGCCTGGGCCCAGTACAAGGTCACCAGCACCTTCAAGCACTTCAGCCAGATCGGCGTGCGCTCCGGGATGACCGGCGCCGAGGCGGCCGAGGCGGTGATGCGCGCGGGCGGCGTGACGGGGATCGGGATTGAGCGTCACCAAGGCTTCCTCTCCGACCACTTCGACCCGAAGGCACGCATGCTGCGACTTTCTCCGGACGTCCACGACGGACGCTCGGTTTCGTCAATCGCAGTCGCGGCTCACGAAGCGGGGCACGCGATCCAGGACAAGGTCGGCTACCTGCCGTTGGTGCTGCGCTCGAAGCTGGTGCCGGTGACGAACATCGGCAGTCGGCTGTGGTTCCTGCCTTTTTTCATCGGCGCGATCCTGCGCAGCTCTGCCATGGGCCCGACGCTGATGATGATCGGAGTCGCGATGTTCGCAGCGGTCGTGCTGTTTCAACTCGTGACGCTACCGACCGAGTTCGACGCGTCCAATCGCGCGAAGCTGGTCCTGGCCCAGAGCGGCATCGTCTCGACGCAGGAGGAAGCGCTCGGCGTCAACAAAGTGCTTGGCGCGGCGGCGATGACCTATGTGGCGGCGGCGGCTGCCGGAGTCATGCAGTTGATCTACCTGGTCCTGCGCATGCGCAGCTCGCGCGGCTAGGAATCCGCCCGTACGGTGCCAGGCACCGTACGGGCATTCGTCAAGGTTTCCACGGCACGTCGATGACGGCGGGCTGATAGTTGCCGAGCAACGTGCGCTCGATCGCGAAGGCCCAGAAGCTGTTGGGCACTTCGGGCAGGAAGTCGTTGTCAATGCTGACCAGCAACAGGCGACGGCCGTCGGCGAGATCGGGGCCGAAGGCCAGACCTTCGATTTTCTCGGGCATGTTTTTTCCGGCCAGGCCGAAGCGCGGGTCGAGGAAGTCGAGCAGCAGTTCCTTTTTCAGCGGCACGACGTCGGCGGGCACGTCCTTCGAAGGCAGATGCTCGAGCTTGGAGATGTCGCTCGCACCCGCGAGTTCGGCTTTGTAGACGCGCTTGAAGGCCGCTTCGCTGCCCGGATTGCTGTCGCGTTCCAAGACCAGAAACGTGTCCGCGTCGACGGCGACGATCTCATTGACGCCGTTCTTTCCGCTCTCGAGGCAGTACAGGAACTCGCGCGTCTTGCCGCTGTTCGGTTCGATTTCGAGCACGCGTACGTTTGTTCCGACGCGTTTGTTCTTCTCGTCGAGCCCGCCGTCCTGGATCAGCGGACTCTGCATCGCGCCGTACAGGCGCGACCCGTCGGGACTGCGCGCGAGTCCTTCCATGCCGCGATTGGATTGACGGCCAAAAACATTTTTCGGCGGCAATTCGTCCGCGCCGTTCGCCGACGGATTCGCGATGGCGAATTTCGCGGGCAAGTCGATGCGGCGCAGGTGCACACCGCTCTGCGACCATTCGTCGAGCCAAGGGCCGTACTCGTCGCTGGTGAACAACCTGCCGGTCTTCGAGACGCGCACGCCCTCGGGATCGAGGCGGCGGCCTTTGGCGAGCGAGGCGGCGTCGCAGGCGGAGGACAGTCCGCTGTACTTCGCTCCGTCGGCGTCGCAAAACAGCGTCGTCTTGCGCAGCGTGATGCCGAGCGTGCCCTTGGCCGCATCGACGGCGAGCGAAACGGTCTGGAAGCGCGGAAAAAAGCCCAGCGCGCCGTCCTTGGGACCGCGATCGTTCAAGGCGATGTAGAGATCATCGCTGCCCGTGTACGCGAGACCCGAACCGATCGAGCCGACGCGATTTTGCGGAATCTCGCTGCCCTCGATCGGCTCGCTCAGGTTCGAGAGGTCGCTTGCCGTTGCCGGAAGTGCTGCCGTGGCGATCAGCGTGACGCCCGGCGGGGTGCCCGGCGCCTTGTCCTGTGCGTCGCTGCAACCGAGCGCGAGTGCGATCGGGAATAGAATCGGGAGGCTCATGATGCGACAAGCATCGCGCATCGATGGAGCCCGCGCGTCAATTCGCGGTGAAGACCCGTTCAAGGCGCGTCACGCCTTCGGCCGCGCGCACGAGTTCTCGAGCGTGTTGACCGTGGTCAGGCCCAACGCCGCGCGCGTCGCGAGCAGTTTCTTGACCTTGTCCGGATCGAGCGGCTCGAGCTTCGCGCCCACCGAGTGCGCGAGCCACAGGATCTTGGCGGTGTGCTCGACCATGTCGAGCTTCTTGTAGGCATCGAGCAGGTTCGTGCCCATCGTCACCGAGCCGTGATTTTTCATGATCACCGTGTCGGAGCAGCGCACGATCGCGCGGATCGATTCGGGCAACTCTTGCGTGCCTGGCGTGCCGAAGGGCGCGGTCGGGATGCCGCCGATCGTGACGATGATCTCCGGGATGAACGGTTGCTGCAGATCGATGCCGGCGATCGTCATCGCCACCGCGTGCGGCGGGTGCGCGTGTACGATGGCCTTCATCTCCGGGCGCTCTTCGTAAACCACGATGTGGATCGCTTTCTCCGACGAAGCCTTCGGTCCGGCATCGAGCACGTTGCCCGCCATGTCGATGTGCGCGATGTGCTGCGGCTCGAGAAAACCCTTCATCGCGCCGGTGGGCGTGATCAGGATCGTGCCGTCCTTCATGCGCGCGGAGAGATTGCCGTCCGCGCCGACGATGTAGTTGCGCGCGTAGCACAGCTTGCCGATCTCGCAAATCCCGCGGCGCAGGCGCGCTTCTTCGTCGGACCAGCCGCGCGAGGAGGCCAGCGCTTCGAGCAAGTCGCTCACGGGAAAATCGTCCTTGCGCGCGGCGTGCGGTGGTCGTAGATCCGTTCCGGCGCATCGACGTAATCGACCACGCCGACGATCACGGTCTTCACCGCCGCCGTCGGATTGCCGAGGATGCCGCGCGCGCTGTTGCCTTCGTCGACCACCAGCACCAGGTCGCCGACACCGGCCCGCGCGCGGTCGAGCGCAACGCGCGTCTTGCCCGTGCGCCGGCCGTCGGGCGTCAGCGGCCGCAACAGCAAGAGCTTCTCGCCGTCGAGCACCTTGATCTGCACAGGCGTGACCACCGTGCCGATGACTTCGGCGAGGAACATCAGGAAACTCCCGCGGCGCCGCGGCCGATGAACGCGCCCTTCGACACGGCTTGCTCGACGAAACCGACGATCGCGGCATCGACGGGCACGAAAGTGATGGGGCAAGCCAGTGCGGCTTCGCGACCATCGACGAACATCACGAGGTCACCGGGACCCGTGGAAACGGCGGCGCAGGCCACCAGTTGGTCGCCCATGCTCTTGCCGTCTTCATCGAGCGGTTGGATCCACTGCAGCGCGACGCCTTCGAGTCCGGCGTAGCGTTGCGTTGCGACCACACGACCTGTGACACGGGCGAGGTACATGACGGACTCAGGCCCACTTCTCGTAGACGTTGCCCGCACCGACGTCCCATGAGTCGACCACGGCCATGACCACCGCGTCGCAGGGACGGCCTTCGGTCAGTGTCGTCTGACGCGCGGAAGATCCCGTCGCGTACAGGACCATGTCGCCCGGCCCGGCCTGCACCGAATCGACCGCGACCACGTATTGATCGAGCGGCTTGTTCAGTTGGTTGTGCACCTGCACGACGAGCAGCTTGCGGCCCTCGAGCTTCTCGTCCTTCTGCGTCGCGACCACGCTTCCGATCACTTTGCCGATCAACATCAGACTTTCCTTCAGTGCTTGTCCAGATAGGTGCGCACCACTTCGCGTTTCAGCAACTCGTCCAGGAAACGCTTGCGCAGTTCGCGGTGTACGTTCGCGCTCATCTCCGCCCAACCGGGCGCAGGCCGGCGCAGGCCGACCCACAAGAGGCAACTGCCGCTCGGCAGGCGCAGCGGTCCGGCGACCGCGCTGCCATCGGCAGCGGGTTTGGCATTGAACAGGGCCTCGCGGACTTCCTTGGGCAGGCGCTCGTCCGCGCGCGTGACGAAGCCGACGCGGCCACGCTGTTCGCGCGTGCCGTTCTCCTCCGAGTGGCGCAGCGCGAGGTTCTCGAAGTCGTCGACGGTCTTGCAGCTCGACTTCCACTCCGAGAGTTCCTTGTCGGCGGCATTGAAGTCGCGCGGGATCAACGGGTTGGGCAGGTCGGACGCTCGCAGGAAGATCATGCGCGCGTCGATGGCCTCGCCGTAGCGGCCGTCGAAGTACTCGCGTTCTTTTGTGTAGACGTCGAGCAGGCCCGCATCCGCGTTGGCGCGGTCGAAGCTCTCGCGCTCAGCAGAGGAGCTGGCGGCGCGCTTCTCGCGCTCCTTGGCCGAGGCAGCGCGCAAGGCCGCGTCCGCGTTGGTGCGGTCGACCCACAGTGTCGCGAGCGCCGCGATCACCAACGCCGGATCTTTCTTGAGGTACGCGGCCTGCAGTCCCTGGGCGCCCATGACTTGTTCGTAGGTCGTCCCGCGATACTTGGGGTCGAGCGCGAAGTCGTGGCGTCGGCGGCCAAGTTCAGCCTCCACGGCCCTGTCGAGCGCTTCCGTCGACAGGTCGGGCATGCGCGCGCGCGCGCGTTTCTGCAACAAGAGCTGGTAGCAATCATCGCGCACGTTCTCGGGCGGCAGCAGCAGGTGCAGGTACTCGAGGTAGTCCTTCGCCTTGACTTCGAGATCGCCGCAGCGCGCGGCGATTCCGTCGGTCCAAGGCGGAGGCGGCAGCTGCGCGCCGCGCTGCTGGAGCACCTGCGCCAGCCACATCTCCTGTTTCTCGCCGTTGAGCTTCTCGGTCGCAGGCGTGCCCAGCGCGCGTCGCGCCAGTGCTTCCTGGACCATCGACAGGCGCAGGTGGTCGCGGAACACGTCCAGCGCCACGCCGCTCTGGTCGAGGAATTGCTTCAGGCTTGCCGCCTGGCCGGCCTTCACGATCTCCGCCTCGAACTCCTTGACCTTCGCGTCGAGCTCCGTGGGAGTGATCTCCATCCGGCTCTCGGCCGCCAGCTGCGCCAGCACCTTCGTGTCGAGCAGGTGCTTCAGGACCTCGCGGCCTTCCACGCCCTGGGAGCGGCGCGCGATCAGAAGCTCGTCGAGCTCAGCGAACGAGAGGCTGGTCTCGCCTGCGCGCGCCGCCTCATCTGCGGCCAGGGGGGCCAGCGAAACGACCTGGGCCGCGGGCGGCCTGGCCTGCGGTTTTGGAGTTCCTGCGGCAGGAGCCGTTTGGGGCGCGAGGAGCGCAATCCATGCCAACGCGTACATCACCACCTCGTGATCGTGCCTGGGAGATCGCCACGCCTGTGACGAAGGTCGGGCAGGATACTCGATCGGGCAGCGCGGAGCGAAGCACCCGAACCGGGCTCAACGCCTGCTCAGGCCGCGTGTTCGATGGCCGGCTGGCCGGCGCGGATCGAGACCCGCAACAGGCCGCGCTCGCGGCGCTCCAGCAGGCGTTCGCACAGCCTGCTTTCCAGCTCACGCGACAGCGTATGTTCGAGTTCGCGCACGCCGCGCTCGGCGCTGAATCCGCACTCGACCAGCCAGCGCGGCACGGCCGAGGAGAAGGCCACTGACCAGCCGCGTTTCTTGAGTCGCAGCGCCAGTTGGAAGACCAGGCGCCGGGCGATGCGCATGGCGTCGTTGCGGTCGAGTTCGCGAAAGAGGATCGGCTTGCCGATGCGGCCCAGGAACTCGGGTGTGAACTGACGCGCGAGCGATCGCTCGACGATTTCGGCCAGAGCCTCGGAGCCCAGCGCGCCGGCGACGCCCGGAGCTTCATTGCCGCGCGCCGCGAAGCCAAGCTTGCGCGCCGCGTCGGCCGCGTCGCTCGCGCCGGCGTTGGACGTCAGGACGACGAACGCGCGCGTGAAGTCGACGCGCTTGCCGCGGCCGTCGGTCAAGTGTCCGTCGTCGAGCACCTGCAGCAACAGATGGTGCAGGCGCGAGTGTGCCTTTTCGATCTCGTCGAACAGCACGACGCAGTCCGGCCTGCGCTTGAGCGCATCGGTCAAGAAGCCGCCTTGCTCGTGGCCAACGTAGCCTGGAGGCGCGCCCGACAGCCGCGCCGACTCGTGACCAAGCCCGAATTCGGAGCAGTCGACGCGCACCAGCGCGTCGCGGTCGAAGAGTTCTTCAGCGAGCGCGCGCGCCAGCTCGGTCTTGCCCGTTCCGGTCCGGCCGACGAAAAGCGCGCAGGCCAGCGGGCGGCGTTCGTCGCTCAGGCCGGCGGCGGCCCGGCGCACGGCAGAGACCAGTTCGGCGATGGCCTGGGGCTGGCCCACGACACGTTCGGCGAGCCTTCGATCGAGGCCGCGCGCCCGGCGCATCAACCTGCGCCGCGAATCCTCGCGCGTCGGAGCCTCGCTCTCCAGCGTGCGCGGGTCCGCGGCGGGGGTCAGTTCGTCGTCGCACAAGCGCACGGTATGGATGTCGAGGCCGGGATTGACCTCGATGCACAATTGATAAAGCAGATCCTCCGCGGCCTGCGGATCCTCGGGGCAGCGCCGCGCGAGTTCGGCGGCGGGGTCAGCACCGAATTCCGGGCAGCAGGCCTCGAGTACCAGCGAGCGATAGCTCGCGCGGTCCAGGCCCGGTCGAGCCCGCAGCGGAGGCGCACCTCGCTCCAGCACCCGGATGCGCACGAAGGCATCCACGGGCAGCAGGTAACGATGGACGGATCGGGTCTGGTCGGGTTTCACAGGTGCTCAGGCGGTGGAAACCAGGCGCCGCGGTCTCTCGGCTCGAATCCCCGAGGAACCTGGGGGGGGGGGGACTCAGGGCGGCGCTCGGGGACGCGGGGTCTTCGGCTGCGGGGCGGCGCGAACTTGACCTGGGGCTTGGCCTGGCGGCGGGTGCGGTGCCACAGTACGCCACTCGTGGATCCTGCCAGTACGGTGCCAGGCACCGCGTGGATCCGGCCGGACTAGACTTCCCCGATGACTTCCAAGTCCGACCAGGAGTTTTTGTTGCAGCTCGCCCACCGCGGGCATCTCAGCGTTGAGGTCGCGCGCTCGATTTTCGAGCAGGCCGCCAAGGGGGCGGATGTAGACGAACTGCTGGAGACCAAGGCCGGCATGACCCCTGACCAGATCGCCAAGCTGCGCCGCACGCGCGCGGGCGAGATTCCTGAGATCCCCGGCTATGACATCCTCGGCAAGTCCGGTTCAGGGGGAACGGCGGATGTCTTTCGGGCGCGCGACAAGAAGACCGGGCGCGTATTGGCCCTCAAGGTGTTGCGGCCGGATCTGACACGCCACGCAGCGACTCGCACGGCTTTCATCAACGAAGCGCGGCTCCTGGAGAAGCTCTCGCATCAGGGTCTCGTCGCCGGCATGGGCGTTGCCAAGAGCGGCGACACCTACTTCTCGCGCATGGAGTGGATCGATGGGAAGACGCTGCTCGAGCGGCTCGATGAGAGCGGAGCCTTCGACGAAACCAACGCGCTGCGCATCGTGCTCGAGGTGGCCGAGGTGCTTTCCTACTTGACCAGTCAGAACGTGATCCACCGCGACGTCAAACCCGGCAACATCATGTTGTCGGCCGGCGCGCGCATGAAAATGATCGATCTGGGTTTTGCGGGACGGCCCGACGAAGCGCCCAAGGACGAAGAAACCACGCTGGGGACTGTGCAATATCTTTCACCCGAGCAGGCGCGCGGCGGCGCGGCGGCCGACATGCGCGGCGACATCTACAGCCTCGGCGTAACGCTCTTTCACTTGGTGGTCGGCCGCCTGCCCTTCGAATCCAGCGACAACCGCGAAGTGCTGCGCATGCAGGTCATGGAGTCCTTGCGTTCGCCCGAGCTCAAGGGCCGCGGGCTCTCGCACCATTTGCACTATTTCATCGAGAAGATGATGGCCAAGAATCTGGAGGCCCGCTATCAGTCGTGGGACGAGTTGATCAGCGACATTCGCACGCAGATCGAGGGTCGCGACAGCTTGGATTTTACGAAGGAAACGCCGCGCCGCGCTGGTCCGGGCACGCCGCCTGGACGACGATAACGCGATGCGGACCGGACAGAAAATCGTCTTCGGCCTGATCGCCGTCACTCTGCTGGTCGCGAGCAGTGCGTGGCTGTACCAGCGCTCGCTCATGAAGAAGCACGCGCGCCACGAGCCGGTGCCCGGGCCCGCGCCCGCCGTGGCGGAAGAGCACTTCGAGCGCCGGCCGGCTCCCGGGGGCATCCCCGCCGTGGCGATCGAGCAGCAACCCGCGATTGCCGCCGCTCCCGGCGGGGTGCCGAGTTCCTGGGCCGACAAGAACAACGAGGCCATCGCTGCGCTGGACAAGGCTGATCACGGGCGCGCCATCGCGCTGTTCGAGGAGTGCCATGCGCAGTTCCCCGAACTCGCCGTGTTTTCCACGAACCTGGCCGAAGCCCTGGCGCGGGCGGCGGTGCGCGAGCACGCCACGAATCCGCGCTGCACGCTGTGCATCGAGCAACTGGAGCGCGCCATCGGTCTCGCGCCCCTGCGCGGCGACCTGGTGTTGTTGCTCGAGCGCTGGAAACGCGAGCGCGCCGTCGAGGGCGAATTCTGGAACGAGAGTTCGCAGCACTTCGCGCTTTCCTATGACGGCCAGCGCCAAGATCTACTGTGGGGCTCGACGCGCCTGCTGGACGAGTTGGAAAAGGCCTATGCCGACTTGGGCGAGCTTTTTGGCTTTTTTCCTGTCGAAAGCGGCCACGCGAAGTTCCGCGTCGTGCTCTACGAGCGCGCCGGTTTCTCGAAACTCACTGGTCTTGGAGATTGGGCCGGCGGCGCCTTCGACGGCAGCGCGATCCGGATTCCGATCGGCGACCTTTCGGCAGAGGAATCACGCCTCAAGCGGGTTTTTCGCCATGAGTTGTGCCACGCGTTCACGCGCGAACTCGGCGGCGATAGTGTGCCGGGGTGGCTGAATGAAGGGCTCGCGCAGTGGATCGAGCACGAGTCGGACGCGCGGCGAAGCGAGGAAGCGCGCAGCGCGAAGGCGCTGCTCGAAGGTGGGGAGGTCATTCCGCTCGAGACGTTGGGCGGGAGTCTCGCGAGCTGGAAGGACGAGGCGGCAATCACGCGCGCGTACCGTCAGTCGCTGGCGTTTACGGGTTATCTCTGGCGCCAGCACGGCCAGCACGCGGTCCTGGCGATGATTGTGGGCTGCAAGTCGGGAAAGAAGCCGGGTGAGAGTTTCGAGAAGGAAGCGCGGTTGCCGCTCGCGGATGCCTTCGAAGCGTGGAAGGTGGGGCGATAGGAGCCTGGCACCCATCCGCCATGTTGCCGCCAAGCAGCTCACAGCGCCGTTGCCGGTTCAGCTCGACGTGGCCGGGCCCCTCACAGCGCCCTTGAGTCGACGCAACATGGCGGAAGGGTGCCACGCTCCGTACGGGGCGGAAGGGGTGGTAGATGTCGAAAGGGGGG
>JANMRV010000636.1:0-2055 GCA_031388685.1 Planctomycetota bacterium | reverse complement strand
ATTCCAATTCGCGGCCCTCGAAAATGCGGCCCGCGGAATCGATCATGTAGTGGTAACCGATGTCACCCCACTTGTGCTCGGGATCCTCCATGTGGAATTTCTGGATCGCGCGCACGACTTCTTCGGAGTCTTCCAGTGTTCCGCCGGTCTGCGCGCTGCGCGATTCGTCCGAATGGTGCACGGTGATGCGGCTCCAGGCTCCGCGCAGCGCAGTCAGACGGTCGTTGCGCCCCGGCTTGGCCTTCCACTGCTTGCGATCCACCAGGACCAGGCCCGCGGTCGATCGTGAGCTGCCGAGTGAATCCAGCAATGCAGTTGCGCTCTGCAATCCGATCTTGCCGCGCGTCTTCGAGGCCTGGCCGGCCGCCTTGTTGGCCAAGATTTCCGTGAATCCGTCGCGCGCGGCCTCGACGCGCACGCGGATGGTCTGCGGTGGCGCGCTGCCCTTCTCGAGATCCTTGCGCGAATAGGTGACGCGGCCTTCGTTCAGCACGAGCTGGGCTTCGAGCCGCAAGCTGGCACTGTGGTTCGCGCTCTTGTTGTCGAGCCAATCCTCGATGGCGACCAGCTTTTCCCAGCTGAGCGGCATCTTGAGCCACGCGGGCTCGATGTAGACCGGCTCAGGGTCGGGCGGCAAGGGCGCCGGCGGCGGTCGGAGCGGATTGCAGGCAAAGAGCCCGGCGAGCAGGCAGAAAAGTACCGGAGCGTCATGGCAAAGACGCCGCCAGCAGGGCGCCGGGCTGGTTGCACGGCGTGGCAAGGATCGATTCATGGAGCTTGGAGATACCGCGCCAAGGCTGCCGGGGCAACGCTGAGGCAGCGCTTTCAGCAACTTCCATGTTCAACTTCCGCCGCAGGACCGGCTGCGGAGACTGGCATCGAGACTTCTTGATCAAAGTCGACTATCAAAGCAGGTTGGCCCACCCATCAGAGACCGCCCCATGCTGACCTACCCCGCTGGCTGGATCCTGCGCTGCTCCTTCGCGCTTTGGATCTCGATTCCTTTCCAGGCACTTGCCGAGTCCGCGCCGCAGGATCCACAGGACCCCGCGAGCCTGCAGCGCGAACTGGACGCCGAACGGCAAGAGGCCGATCGGCTGCGCCGGCGCGGCGAGACGGCCAAGGCCTTGCGCAGCCTGACCGAAATCCTGGGCGACGATCCGGCGGACGCTCGTGCTCGCCTGTTGCGGGCGCGGGTGCGGGCGGACGAATCCGACTGGGAAGCCGCGCGCAAGGATTGCACCAAGGGCCTCGCCGATGCGGCGAATTCAAAGGACTCTCAAACGCGTGCCTGGGAGTCGAACGGCGTGCGCCAACTCGCCTGGCTCGAACTCACACTCGGTCGAGCGCGCGCGGCTCGCGAAATCACGGACGCGCACGCGGCTGCGCTTGCACCGCAAAGCGATCCGCGCGACGCCTGGCTGCTCGCGCGCGTCGCGGCGGCGGCAGGCGAACGCGACAAGGCGCGCGCGCTATTCGAATCGGGCGCGGCCACCAGCGGAGACAATACCTGGGAACAATGGTTGGCGAAGGCGCGCTGCGAGCGCGCGCTGGGCAATCTCGAAGCGGCTTCGCGCTCGCTGGTCGAAGCGGATCGTGTGGCAGCTTCCGGCGAGGGCATGGAACCGGACGTCATCGCGGAACTTGCCGCGGTCTACTTCGAAGCCGACGGCGAAATCGCGCATCCGGAAGCCAAGGGCCGCTCGCCGGGCGAACTGCTCAAGCAGGCGCTCGCGATCCATCCGCGCCACGAGAGCGCGACGCTGGGACTGTTCGAGTTGAATCGTTTCAACTGGAATCGTCAGAGCCGCTCGCCGACGGAGATTCTGTCCGAATGGCTGCGCCTGCGGCCGGCTTCCATCGAGGGCCTGCTGATCGGCGCCTCCGCCGACCTGGACGACGGCCAGCTGGTCAGTGCGCGCGAGCGCATCGCCGTGCTCGAGAAATTGGCTGCGGGCCGGCGCGAATTGCGCACGCTGCAGGCCGCGTTGGCCTGGATCGAGCATCGCGAAGGCGACGCGCGCAAGCTGCTCGACGAACTTGGGCAGCAGGACG
>JANMRV010000555.1:0-8851 GCA_031388685.1 Planctomycetota bacterium | reverse complement strand
GTCGAACGTGCCCGACATCGTCTGGCGCAACCAGGGCGAGGCCGTCGAGAATGTGAACGCGCCCACCCACTTCCTCGACATCGAATACGTTTCGCCCGAGGTCACGTTCGGAACGATTCCGATGACGCCCGCTTCAGCTCTCGCCCGCATGAAGGAACTCTGCGCCGCGCCTCCAGAGGGCTATGTCTGCCCCTCCAAAGATGGCGCGCCGCCCGACGAGAGCAGCGCGGGTACGGCGCCCTGGCGAACCGCTCAACTCTTCCGCATGACCGTGGAAAGCCTGAAAGCGTCACGGGCGGGCGAGAAAACCGATTCGGCCGCGGTCGATCGGGCCCTGCTCACCGCCGGCGTGATGAGTCACTTCGTCGGCGACCTCGGAAATCCCCACCACACCACGCGGAACTACGACGGATGGGAGACCGGCCAGGGCGGGGTCCACAGCTACTTCGAGGGCGCGGTGGTAAGCAGCTACCGGCTTGCGCTGGATCAGGAGGTTTTTGACGCCGCCTTCACCGGGCGCGGCCTCGAGCGGATCGTGCGCCGGCTCCCCGCCGCCGAACGCACCTCCCTCTCCCGCGATCCCCTGGCCCTCACCCTGGCCCTCGCCCTCGATTCGTATTCCCGCCTCGAAGCCCTGAACGCGCTCGACCTGAAGTTCGCGCGACTGAAGCCGAGCGGGGATGGCCCGGACGGCAGGCGGGTGGGCGCGCAGCGTCGGGACGCGGACGAAATGCGCTTCAAGTTCCACCAGCTCACCGTCGAACGCCTCGCCGCCGCCGCGGAGGTGCTCGCGAATCTCTGGCTCGTCGCGTGGGAAGACGCGGGCCGCCCGGACTTCAAGGACTATCGAAGTTTCGCGTACCCGGTGGGGCCCGAGTTCATTCCGCCCGACTATCTGACCGCGAAGTAGTCGACGCGGCGGTCTCGCCGGCGCTTCGGCAGTCAACCCCCTTCGACGTGCTCAGCGACCGGCTTGAGCCGCCGTCGCGGTTTCCGCGGCGAGCCAGGCGAGGTAGGGCGCGTGTCCGTCGCACAGCGGCCAGGCGACGATCTCCGGAACGTCGTAGGGATGTTTCGAACGGATCACTGCTTCGACGCTGCTGAACAGTTCGCGCCGCGTTTTGATCACGAGGAGTTTCTCCTCGCTCTTCTCGATGACGCCCTTCCACCGGTAGATCGAGGTCACGCTCGGGGAAACCTGAACGCAAGCCGCAAGCGACGCATTGAGCAGGTCCCTAGCCAGCGCTTCGCCAAGTCGCCTTTGTGCACGCAGGCGCTTTTCCTCGAGGCGGAAGCCAACTATCGCGCGGGCAACCTGGACGTGTCGCTCGCGCAGTTCGAAGCGCTCGCGGGACGGCAGCTCAGCGACGACTTGACGCCGAAGGTCCTGTTCCGCAGTGGCCTGCTGCACTGTCAGCGCGCACGCTGGCCCGCGGGCGAGCAGGAATTGAAGCGCCTGCTGGCGGAGTTCCCGAAATTCGAGAATGCACTCGAGGCTCGTCTGTGGCTCGGACGCGCAGAGGCGCAACGCAAGGACTTCGCGCAGGCTCGCGCGACGTTGGATGCCGTCGCCTCCGCGGACAAGGGCATGCTCGGGGCGCAGGCGCGACTTTCTCTCGGCGAACTCGCCCTCGACAGCGGCGATCTGGCGGGCGCACTGTCGATGTTCCTGCGCGTTGCCGTGCTCTACTCCGACGTCGAGCTGATTGCCCAGGCCAACTGGGGCGCAGGCCGCGCCTTCGAACGCAGCGGCGAGCCCGACAAGGCCGCGCAGAGCTATCGCGAACTTCTGACCAAGGCGCCCAAGTCGCCGCTGGCGACCGGCGCGCGCGAACGGCTCGCCGCGCTGGCTTCGCGCTGAGTTCTTCAACCGATCCTTCAGGACCAGAGCCTTTCAACCAAGTCCCTTACCTCGATTGCGCGGCTCTTGCCGCCAGGAGATTTTTCCCGTGATTGCATTCGCTCTCGCCACGTCGACTGCCCAAGAGGCACCGATGCCTTCGCTGTGGGACCTCACGGTCAGCGGCGGTCCGCTGATGTTCCCGCTCGCGCTGTGTTCCCTGCTCGCGTTGACCTATGCGTTCGAGCGCAGCTTGCGCACGCGCGCCGCGGTGCTGGGCTCCGACACGTTTGGACGCACGCTGGTCGATGCGGTTCGCACGGGCGGCGCAGCGGCGGGCCTGCTCTTGTGCGACGCCACGCGCACACCGCTGGCGCGTGTCCTGCGTGTGGCTCTCGAAGACCCGACGCTCTCGCGGGAATTGCGTGAACGGCGCGTGGAAGACGTGGCCACCTTGGAGGTGCGCAAGTTGCAGGCTCAGTTGCGGCCGCTGAACCTGATCTACCTCGTCGCGCCCTTGATCGGACTCCTGGGCACGGTCTGGGGCATGATCATCGCCTTCGCGACGATTGCCCTGCGCAACGGCCAGGGCAAACCCGGCATGCTCGCCGAGGGTGTTTATCAAGCGCTGGTCACCACCGCCGCCGGTCTGGTGATCGCGATTCCGACCGTGATCGTCTACACCTGGCTGCGCGGCCGCGTCGAGCGTTTCGCGCGTCGCACGGAGGTCTGGTACATGGAACTGGATCGTGGCCTTGGCGGACAAGGAGCCTGACGTGCGCGTTCGCGATGACGAAGCGGGGGACGAGCCCGAATTCAGCATGGCGCCGATGATCGACGTCGTGTTCCAGTTGTTGATCTTTTTCATGGTCGCGACCAGCGTCGCGAGCCAGGAGAAAGAACTGGGTGTCGAGTTGCCCACGGCGCAGTCCGGTCAGGCAGCCGGTGGTCTGCCGCAGGAGCTGGTGATCAACGTCTTCAGGGACGGGCGCGTTTCACTGGAAGGGCGATCGATGGGCACGGGTGAACTGGAGCGCGAGCTGGCCAAGGCCGCGCTCGCGAATCGTTCCACGCAGGTGACGATTCGCGGCGATCGTCTCGCCAGTCACGAGCGCATCGTCGCGGTCATGGACGCGTGTGGTGTCGCCGGCCTCTCGAACCTTGCGCTTGGCACGCGCGACTAGGAAACCATGCAAGCTCCCAGCCCTCGTTTCGTCGGAAGTCTGGCCCTGCTCGGCGCGCTCGCGTTCTGCGCGTGGCTGTGGAGCGCGCCCTGGCGCAGCGGCGGATTCTCGGACGGGCAGCACGCGTTGCCTGTGGACACCGCACTGCGTTACGCGACCTGGGGCGCGCCGGAAGCTGCACTTTGGAGCGGGCTTCCCAAGCACATCGACGGGCGGGTGGCACTTTCCCCGGACGGACATTGGATGGTCTGGGCGAGCCAGGCGGACGCGGCGAGCACGACGTCCGCGCACGATTTGTTCGTCGCTGAGTTGCGCAACGGCCAGCTTGGCCAGGCTGCGCCGCTGACTTCACTGAACAGCGAGCGCGACGACTGTTCGCCCGCTTTCGGTGGGGAGTGGCTGTACTTCAGTTCGGATCGCGAGGCAGGTCAAGGGGGCCATGATCTGTGGCGTGCGCGTTTTTCGGAGGGTGTCGCGCTCGCGCCCGAGCCTGTTCCGGGGCCGGCCAACAGCGCGGGGGATGAACTCGATCCCGCGCCGCTGATCAACGGCGAAGAGATCGTGTTCGTTGCCGATCGCGATGGGGCGAGCTTGGATTTGTATTCCGCTCCGCTGCGCGCCGGCGAGAGCACTCGACTGAACGAATTGTGCTCGCCGGCCGAAGAACGCGAACCGCTGTTGACGCAGGCGGATCGCGCACTGGTGTTCGCCAGCAAGCGCGCCGGTGGTCAGGGTGGTCTCGATCTTTATCGCGCCGCGCGTTTCGACGGGCACTTCGGCCCGATCGAGGCGCTCACGCCGTTGAATTCCGCGGACGACGAGCGCGCGCCGCTGGCCGAGATGGACGACCTGGCCTTGGCCTTCGTGCGCGCTCCGGCCGAGGGCGATGCCCATGTGCTGCGCTCGCCCGCGATCGAATTGTTCCGTGCTCGTGGCCGCCCGATCCACTGGACCGAGTGGCTGGCCTTGATCGGTCTATGCGTGCTCGCGCTGCTGGCTTTGCTCGTGCGGCGTTTCCCGGAACTCGATCTGATCTACAAGTGCGCGCTGGTTTCGGTGATCGTGCACCTGCTCTTGTTGTGGTGGTTCCATGACGTGTGGCTGCATGGCGGCGAACGCGACCGAGAACACCTTCGCGAACCGATTCGAGTGCGCCTGGCCGATCGCGAGCCGGCGACCGTTGCCGCGCTGACACCGATCCCGCCGCCTCGGTTGGAGCCGGTGTTGGAGCTTCAGCCCGCGCAACCCCAGGCGCGGCTCGAGCGTGCGGATGTCGCGTTGGCGCGACCCAACGATTCGGTGGAACAGCCGCGCAACGAGCCCTTGTCCGCGCGCGCCAGTGATGAAGCGCCGTCGCGAAGTTCGGACAATGCCGTCGTGCCCGCCAGGTCCAGATCCCATGCAGCCGTGCCTCGCGAAGTTGCGCAGCCCGCGCCGACTCCCGCGGCATCGGCCGCGGAACTTGGCCTGACAGCGCTGCCCTCCGAATCGGCCGTCAAGACAGCCGCGTCAGCGCCCAAGCGGCATCAGTCCAAGACGCCGAGAGATTCAATGCCCACCAGCATGATGGAGCCGGTCGCGAACGCGGCCAGTCCGTCGCGGGAACTCGCTCGACGCGAAGCCAACACCGTAGAACCAGCGCGTTCGAGCGAAGCTGCGCTCGCCGTCCGCGAGAGCGCCTCCGACAGTCTGGCGGCCGGTCCAGTGCCCGCGCTGCTGTTGAATTCGCTGGCCTCGAGCCAGCCCTCGGCCACTTCACGCCCGCTGGGAAGTCCGTCTCGGCCTGCGCGCAGTCGTTCGCTGGGCAGTCCTGCCGCGAGTACGTCGTCGAGTTCGGTGGCCAAGGCCGCGGCCATGACCGCACCTGCTTCGAGAATCTCGAGCGTTGACGCAGGCGCGCTTGCGGCGGAGAGATCCGACACCCGCGACGTTCCGCTGGCTGTCGCCGAGGGTTCGGCGCCGGCGCAGTCGGCCGCGCCCGCGTCTGCCTTGGAACTTGCTGCGTTGTCCGCGGCAGAAGTTGCTTCCGAGCAAGCCTCCGGCGTCGAAGCCGGGCCGCAGCGTTCGACAAGCTCTGTTCAGCGGCGCACGCTCGCGGCGCAGCCGACAGCACGCGGCGGATCGCTGGCGCGCAAAGCCGCACAGGCGGACGACGGAGTTTCTTCGCCGGCCAGGCGAGCCGAGCTTTCGCCCAGCTCGGGCGCCAGCGCTGCGAGGCTCGCCAACGAAGTGGAACAGGACGCCGGTGACGAAGTTGCGCTGCAGGCTTCCTTGCCGCCCGCATTGGGGCTCGGCTCGGCTCCAGCCGAGGTCGAGGATCTTGGCACCGCCGACGAGCCGGCAACCTCTGGCCCAGCTCGCGCGAAGGGTGCAGCCGCCGGACAGAATCCGGCACGGCCCTCGGCCGCGCTGGGTGGTTCATTGGCCTCGCGTGCGAGTGCTCCTGCTCCAGGCTTGCCCAAAGCATCTTCCACTCAGGCTGGAGCCGAACCTGCGCGCGGCGAACGCGCGGTCGAGCTCGCCGATGCAACCGGCTTTGCTGCGCAGCCTGCGGAATCCGCGCCGGCCGACGGCGGGCGCGGCTGGTTGTCGGAACTCGCACCCAAGGCGTCGGCTGCAGGCGGCGAGAGCGCGCCGAACGCGCTGGGCCCGGAGCGAATCGAAGGCGAGCAGCTTGGCCGTCCCGCGCAGCCGCTGGCGGGCGATGGGGCTTTGCTCGCACGCGCCGAGCGGCTGGAGAACGCGGACGAACAGCGGCCGGCGAAGTCGGCCTGGGATTCGACGCCTTACCAGAATCGCAGCGGTAACGAGAAGGCGCGCGCCCTGAAGCTCTACGGCGGAAGCGAGCGCACGGAAACCGCCGTGGCGAAGGGTCTCGCCTATCTCGCGCGCATTCAGGGCAAGAACGGCGCCTGGGGCGATCTTGGCGTGGTCGACGAGAAGTACGGGCGCGTGGCTGTCGGCAAGAGCGCGCTGTGCACGCTCGCATTCCTGGGTGCCGGCCACACGCCGGATTCCGCGACGGAACACTCCGCGCTCGTGGCGCGCGCGATCGCGTTCTTGCTCGCTGTGCAAGATCCGGACTCCGGCCATTTCGGCGAGACTTCGGCCTACGATCACGGCATCGCGACGTACGCGATCGCCGAGTGTTTTGCGCTGACGCACGACCAGCGCCTGCGCGCGGCGCTCGAGCGCGCGATCGAGCACGTGCTGGCGATGCAATCGCGACGCGACGACGAGCGATTCCGCGGCGGATGGGGTTACTACTTCGCCGACGGATCGCACTACGATCCCTGGCCGCGCACGTCGATCACCGCCTGGCAGGTCATGGCCCTCGAATCGGCGCGTCTGTCGGGATTGGAGGTTCCCGATCGAGCCTTCGATGAAGCGCGCGTCTTCCTGGTCCATGCGCACGACCCAAAGCTGGGCGCCTATCGTTACAACCATGAACCCGAGCGGTTGAGTTCCGCCTATCCCACGCTGCCGGCATCGACCCCCGCGGCTTTGTTCGCGCTGGCGTTGCTCGGAGAGGACATTTCCAGCGCCGCGCACGAAGTTTCGCGCGAATACGTCCTCGCGCGCGCGCCAAACGGTTTCCGCTACAGCGGCGAACGCGACTTCGTGCTGCGCGCACAGGGCAATCCGTACTTCTGGTACTACGGCACGCTGGCCATGTTCCGCGTGGGCGGTGCGCAATGGCAGCGCTGGAATACGACCCTGCAGGAGTCGCTGTTGCCGGCCCAATCCAAGGACGGTTCGTGGCAACCGATCGACGCCTACTCGAAGTACGCCCACGACAGCGCCGCGGACAAGAGCTACACGACTGCGTTGTGCGTGCTGAGTCTGGAGATCTATTACCGCTACTATTTGCCGTTGTTGAAGCTGCGCTGAGCCCGCGAACGGTCGCCTTGGCCCGTCGATTCCGCCAGATTCGCGCGCCGCGCGCGCCACACGCGACACATGCATCGCGGGAATCGCATTCGTACCACGTGCTGTCGACGAGCTACGGCTGCGGTGACGAGAAGATTCCCTGGGGCAGGTTGTTCGTGCCCGCCGGAACGCCGCGCCAAGCCTGGTTCAAGGCGCGCGCGGCGGTGTGATCAGCGCGCGGGCGCCGGACCGAATCGTTCGTCGAGCAGTAGCAGTCGCCGCAGAGCTTCGGGCTGACCCGGAACGGCGACGATCAGTGCGCGCAAGACCTCACGCGCCCCTGCCAGGTCGGGCGGCGACTTCGACATGCGCAAGTCGGAGAGATCCAGGCCGGCGGGTGTGAGCGTCGGCAGCAGCCGCAGCGCTCGCAGCAGGTGCTGCTCACTGCCAGGCAGATCGCCAGACAGGCGCGCCCCCTGGGCTGACTGGAATTCCAACGTGCCAAGCAATGCTCGCGCCTGCGGATGCTCGGGATGGCGCGCGAGCACGAACTCGAGTTGTTCGCGTGCGAGGCGCAGGTCGTGCTCTGGGCCTTGCAAGGCGACATCGGCGAGTTCGACGCGCGCGAGCGAAAGTTCATCGTCGAGTTCGATGGCGCGCTGCAGGTGTTCTCTTGCCGAGTTCCAATCGGACTGCCTGGCATGAATCTGTCCGCGTTGAAATTCGAGCTCGGCCACGGGCACGAGGCCGAGTTCCGCGGCGCGATCGAGCTGTTCGAGGCTCTGCGCCAAAAGCGTCGCGCGCCGGTCCGGCTCCAAGGCCTTCGCATCGAGCAACAGCCAGCGGCCGCGCGTGGCGTGGACCTGCACCAGGCTCGAATGTCCGAGGAAGACGAACCACGGCACGCACAGCGAAAGCGCCGTCCAGCCCAGCGCCGTGCGGCGTCCATCCTGGACCAGCACGCGGCTTTGGAACACGACGCGCGCGCGAACGAGCGTGCGCCAGGAAAGCACCGCGGCCAGTGCGCTGAGCACGGCCAGTCCGATCGCCAGCAGGAACGGCACGAGGTCGTACAGTCCGCGCAGCGCGAGCAGGCTGGCGAGAAAAACCAGTCCCAGAGTGAGTTCCTCCGCCGGACTGAAGTCGTACACGCGGCCCATCGGTTTCGACTTGACACCCGCGCGTTTCAGCGCGGCGGCGCGGCTCTCGCCGAATCCGAAGTAGAGCGCGTCCTTCGGGCAGACGTTCACGCAGTCCATGCACTTCATGCAACCTGGATCGACCACTTGGCCGAAGCGCGCGACCTCGGCGTGCACGAGCACGTTGCTCGTGCAAGTCGCCGTGCAGTGTCCGCATCCCTCGCAAGCGTCGGTAACGCGAATGCGGCCGCGCGAAGCGCGCTCGGCTGCGCCGAACACCGCGCCGTAGGGACAGCCGTAGGTGCAAAAGCCCTTGGCCCCGAGGAAATACACGATCAGGCATCCATCGACGGCGAAGGTGAGCAGCGCGATGCCAGGCCCAGGAAAGCTGGCCCAGAAATCATCGGTCTTGAAGTGCGCGCGGAAGCCGGCGAACTCCGTGCCTTCGATCCAGCGTGCGATCGTCGGCCAGACGAACATGTAGAGCGCGGCGCACAGCGGCACCCAGACCAACAACCGCGAGCGGATCGGGCGCGGACGCATTCCGATCTTCGCCAGCAGCCAGGCGCAGGCGTCCTGGTAGGCCACGACGTGACAGGCCCAGCCGCAGAAGAAGCGTCCGAAGATCAGCGTCGCCAGGATCGCCACGGCGAAGATCACGAAGCCCGCGTTGACGTAGCCGAGCTCGAGGGTCTGCATCGACTCAGAGGGCTCGACGGGCGAAAGGGTTGAACCGTTCAGGCGCCAGTGCGCCAGGTGCAGGAGCACCAGGATGTGGACCCCGATCAGGGCTGCCGCGCGCCAGCGCGAGCGCCGCG
>JANMRV010000537.1:0-3135 GCA_031388685.1 Planctomycetota bacterium | reverse complement strand
ACTCGATCCTCGTGACGGCGCCTTCGTAGTAGCGCTTTTGCAGCGCGAGGCAGAGGTAATACGACTTGAGCATTCCGTTGAACGTCAGGTAGTTGCCGAGGCCGTTGTAGGGACCGTTGCACTCGAAGTGCGTCATCTTCGAATAGGTCAGGACGTAGGCGCGGTACTTGTCGAGCGCCGCCTCGGTCAGCGGAATGATCGGCAAGCCGGTCTGCATGTCGACGATCCCCGGCCCGTCCGACTTGCCGAAGAAACGATCGAAGTACCCGTTGCCGTGATTGGCCTGGATGCGCGACATCACGCGCACCTCGTACTCAGGAATCACCGGCCAATTGGTCGGAGCGAGCGGAGAGCCGGCCGGATGGTTGTTGCCACCGCTGAGGCCCGAAGCGCTGTTGATCACGCGCTGCACGCTGTCGCAGTAGCCGGCCCACAGCCATTCGCGGCTGGAGACGTCGGTTGCGATCGAGCCTTCGCCGGCAATCGGCCCCATGTACGTGTCCGCCAGGAAACCGAGCCAGGCCTGTTGATCGCGGATGCCCTGCTTGATGGTCGTGGCCCAACCCGTGCCGCTGAACTGGTCGAGGTGGTCGCCATCCGCGCCGCCGTTGGGAGCGGCGTAAGTCTGAATGTCGACGTAGCCCATGGTGGCGCCGTAGTTGTTCTTGATCAGCGGCGCCTCGCGCGCGGCGTGCAGCCCAGCGGCGGTCACCGCCATGTTCGGTATGGAAGTCTGGGCGCCCAGTTTCCATGTGCCATTGGGCCTGCGCGCGATGTGCGTCGCGTCATAGACCGCGGGCGGAGCCGTGAGCGGCATCATGGAAAACGACGTGTTGCATCCGAGCAAGTAACCCTTGGCGGCTCCTTGTTGGAGGGCAGCGGCGAAAAGCGAAGGATTCGAGGCCGGATACCAGTCGGGCCCGAGGCTCTCTCCAAGCCATTCCGGGGCCGAGCTCGTCCATTTGAAGTAGTACCCCGCGATGTCGTCGAGGCCCCAGGACTCGAACAAATCCCACAACGCCGGATGGTCGTTCCAGACCGTCGTCGGCAAATCGAGCATCGCGCGTCCGGTCAGGAGCTCGCGGTACGGCGAGGCCGGCCAAGTCGGTGTGACCAGAACGTCCTTGATCTTGCTCGAGATGGTCAGGTTGAGCGTGTCGTCCAGCATGCCGCAGATATCTCCGTTGGCCTGCTTCTTGTAGAGATTGAACGTCTCGAACCCATAACGCACGCTGGTCATTCCCGGCACCAACGTGTCGCGCAGCAAGTTCGCGTCCGCGGAATTGCTGTTCACCATGTCGAGCATGTTGCCCAGGAAGAAGTGCTCCGCTCTCTTGCGGAACAACACGATCGGCGTGCACAGCGCGCCCTGAATGGTCAGGTACTTCGGCTCCTCGGTGCCCATGGTCGGGCCGACATAGAGTCCCGACCAATTCTTGAGCAAGGCCATGCTTTGATCGACGTCTTGAACGTGGATGCGCAGGTTCTTGCCAGTCAGCGTGTAGGTCGTCCGCATCCTGTGGACGCCCTCGAAGTTGAGCGTGTAATCGAGCAGCACCGAATCGAGAGTCTTCCTGACGCCGGTCAACGTCGTGTACTGCGCGAGTTGCGAGGGAAAGAAATTCAACCCCGCATTGGTCCGGAAACAGACTCCGCCGTCGCGAATCGGCCAGCAATCGCTGGTCGCTTCGTAGATGCGAATCGCGCCTTGCACGACGCTCGGATCCGTCGTGTCGAGGCGATAGGAAATGGGCTCGTCACCGCTGAAGGCGAGTGCATACACACCCGCGGAGTGCGTGACCGAGACACTTCCCGGTGAGTTGGCGCCGGTATGGATCAACTGGCGACGAACGAGCTTGGTCGGATAGTCAACTTGGCCTTGCGCATACTCGACACCCAGGACAAGCAGGGCGGGCAAGGTCAGAGAACGAATCAAGGTGTTGGGATTCATTGTGGCCAACCGTGGGAAGTCGGTTGAAGGTCTGTGCAATTTGGAAATGGGGAATTCAGACGGGTCGAGACTATACTGCACCGCGCTCGCCATGATGAAGTTCGCATGAAACCAAGTGGTGCGCGGGCGGCCTCGTGGGTTTCAGAAGAGTTTCATGGCCCTCCTGCGGCGCCGCCAAGCGGGTTGGCACCCTCTGACGCCTTGGCTCGACTCGATACCCCCGGAGAATTCACCGCTGCGGTAGGATGGGTGCCCTGCGCCGCGGCGCATTGCCCGGCACGAGATTCCCCGTCTGGTTCTTCAGGAGATTGTTTCCAATGAAGTTGAATGGATTTCTAGCGGCGATTGCGTTGGTTGCCTCGAGTGTCGGCGCCAATGCGGATGTGTTCTACACGGTGCAGGAATCCAACGACACGCTGTGCACCATCGACACCAGCACGCTGGTGATCACGCCGGTCGGGCCGCTCGGTGTGACCTCCAACTTCGGCGATCTCGCGTACGACACTTCGACCGGCACGATGTACTTGAGCAATGGCTGGGGCACCAACCCGAGCCAGCTCTACAAGGTCAACGTGACGACCGGGGCTGCGACGCTTATCGGCAGCATGGGCATCAACGATGTCTTCGGGCTGAGCTATGATCCGACTACGAACAAACTTTTCGGCAGCCGCTCCACGCTTGCGACCGGCTTCTTGGAAATCAACCGCATCACGGGCGCGGCGACTCCGATCGGCAACCCCGGATTGAATCTCGACGGTCTGACCTACGTCGGCAGCACGGCCGACATCGTCGGATTGAACGCAGGGCCTGGTTCCCTGCACCGCATCGATCGGGCCACAGGAGCCGCCACGATGCTCACCGCCGGCGGCGGTTTCGTCGACAACTGCGGCATCGCCTGGGGAGCAACGTCCAACACGATCTTCTCGATCGACTGGTCGGGTAACCTTTTTGCGTTCGATGTGGCCGCGGGGTACGCGCGCACGACGCTGACCAACGGCCTGGGATCGTTCGACGGCTTGGCCTCCACGGGCGGGTGTGCCACCTCGATCGTCTACTGCACGGCCAAGGTGAATTCCCTCGGTTGCCTGCCGGCGATCGGCTCGACCGGTTCGCCGAGCGCGACCAGCGGGTCCGGCTTCACGGTCCGGGCGACCAACGTTCGCAACCAGAAGCAGGGACTGCTG
>JANMRV010000484.1:0-1451 GCA_031388685.1 Planctomycetota bacterium | reverse complement strand
GGGTGCTGCACGGAGACCTGTGGGAAGGAGAGTATTTAGAAGAGGAACGTCAGCGAGACGAGCAACATGAAGAACAGAGCGGAGAGGCCGTCCTTGCGTGCGAATTCGATGGCTTGAGTCATGGCGCGTTCCTTGGCTGGGGGTTGGTTCGTGTGGTGCTCGGTGGCGGAAGCCTAACAGCCACCTAATCTAATCGGCTCAAATCGGCTCTGTCAGCCATCAAACTTCAAAAAGTTAGGGAAAAGTTCGTTAGTCTCGTGTTTGGGCCTGTTCCCGACGTGTTTGGGCTTCTTGCAAGGAGGGATGGCCTGGTTTTCGGCGGCGTGGCCCTCGGGAACGTGGTCGCGAGGGTCGAGCCCGAGCGCTTTGCGACTACAATCGGCCTTCACCCTGCCCCGATCCGCCGCCGCCCAATCGTTGTTGAAGACCCCCGCGCTCGAGCTGTCCCGGTACCTGACCTCGTTTCAGGCGCGTCGGCTGGCGCTCTATCGGTTCGACGTGGTCGTACTCGGAACAGGCGCCGCGGGTGCAACGGCGGCGCTTGCCGCGGCCAGGGGCGGCGCTTCGGTCGCCCTGATCGCCAAGGACCTGATCGCGGAGACCAACACCCAGTACGCCCAGGGCGGAGTCGCGGCGGTGTTCTCGCCGGAGGATTCGCTCGAATCGCACCGCTCGGACACTTTGGCCCTCGGCTGCGGATTGTGCGAGCCCGAGGTCGTCGAGCGCGTCGTCGGCGGTGGTCCGCAGGCGATCGAAGACTTGCGTACTTTGGGCGCGGAGTTCGACTCCGATGCGCGCGGCCAGCTCGACCTCTCGCGCGAAGGCGGCCACTCGCACGCGCGCATCGTGCACGCGCACGGTGCCGCGACCGGTCTGGAAATTCAGCGCACGCTGGGCCGCGCGGTCGCGGCGACCCCGGAGATCGTCACATTCGAGAAGTACTTCGCGATCGACCTTTTGACCGTCCCGGAATCCGGCGGCAGTCGTTCGAGCGTCAACGGCGTCCTGTGCCAGACCCAACGCGGCGAACTGGTGGTCTTCGGCGCCGATCAGGTGATCCTGGCCACCGGCGGTGGGGGACAGCTCTACCGCGAAACGACCAATCCGACGATTGCGACCGGCGACGGTGTGGCCATGGCCTTTCGCGCGGGCGCGCGCGTGCGCGACCTGGAGTTTTTCCAGTTCCACCCGACCTGCCTGTACATCGCCGGCGCGGCGCGCGTGCTGATCAGCGAGATCGTGCGCGGCGAAGGCGGCGTGCTGCGCGACAAACGCGGCGTGCGCTTCATGCCCGAGTATCACCCCAGCGCTGAACTCGCGCCACGCGACGTGGTTTCGCGGGCCTGCTTCGATCGCATGGTGCGCACGGGCGACACGAACGTGTACCTCGACCTGTCCCAGCTCGGCCGCGACCCGCACGTGCTCTTCCCCGGCATCAGTCGCATCTGCCG
>JANMRV010000457.1:0-9665 GCA_031388685.1 Planctomycetota bacterium | reverse complement strand
CGCGGGTAGATCGAGGGCTGGCCGATCGAATGCTTGTAGGAGTAGGCCGCCAGCGTCGGCATCTTCGCGATCAGACGCAGCACCGATTGATGGATCGAGTCCTCGTCCTCGGCATCCTGGTAGAAAGTCGTCAGCGCCGCGACCGCCGCCGCGCACACCGGCATCGGATGCGCATCCTTCGGCAACGCTCCGAAGAAGCGTCCGAAGTTCTCGTGCAGCATCGTGTGGTGCGTGAGCGCCGCGGAAAATTTCGCGAGCTGGTCGGCGGTCGGCAGATCGCCGAAGAGCAGGAGGTACGAGACCTCGAGGAAGGTGCTCTTTTCGGCCAGCTCTTCGATCGGATATCCGCGGTAGCGCAGGATGCCCTGCTCGCCGTCGATGAACGTGATCGAGCTCTGGCACGAGCCGGTGTTGCCGTAGCCCGGATCGAGGGTGACGAGCCCCGTCTCCTGTCGCAGCTTGGAAATGTCGATTCCGACTTCGCCTTCCGTGCCGCGCACGACCGGCAGTTGAATCGACTTGCCTTGGTATACGAGCTGCACGCTCTGGGGGGCGCTCATCAGGGTGGTGGTCTCAGGGGTCATGACGGCTTAGGGGCCTCTTCCAACGGGGATCGCAAGCTCTTCAGATTAGGGATCGGAGGCCCGGGAACCAAAGGCTTTGCAACGATCTTCGGCTGGAGCCGGAGCTTCCCCCGCATCCGGCCTGACGCTGCTTCCCGATCTTTGGATCCACGGCGCGGCGGAACGACCCCATCGCCCCCTTGCGGGCGCGCCCGGCTCGCCACGTCTACGACCGAAGTCGCAGGACGCCGCTCTGCCCTCGCGACTACAATCCCCGGCGATGCCCAACCCCACCTCCAGCGAAGGCGCGCTGAAAATCGCCGTATTCATCGACCTCGAGAACCTGGCGGTCGGCGTCGGCGATGCCAAGAACGCCAAGTTCGACATCCGGCTGGTGCTCGGCCGGCTGATCGAGAAGGGTGACATCGTCGTCAAGAAGGCCTACGCCGATTGGGGGGTCTACCTGGCCTACAAGCGCGCGCTGCACGAGGCCGTGATCGAACTGATCGAGATGCCGGGCAGCAAGATGACCGGCAAGAACAGCTCGGACATCAAGATGGTCGTCGATGCGCTGGAGCTCTGCTACACCAAGCCGCACGTCAACGCCTTCGCGCTGGTCTCGGGCGACAGCGACTTCTCGCCGCTGGTCTCCAAGCTGCGCGAGAACGACAAGCACATCATCGGCATCGGGGTCAAGAGTTCGACGAGCCCGCTGCTCATCGACAACTGCGACGAGTTCATTTTCTACGAGGACCTGGTCCAGAAACCGCGCCGCGTCGAGCGCCACAGCATCTCCGACCTGCCGCAGAAAAAGCGCGAGGCTTTCCAGCAACTCCTGGACGCAGCCTCGGCGCTGCAGCGTGAAAACCGCGAGCTGCACGGCTCGCTCGTGAAGGACACGATGAAGCGCAAGCAACCGCAGTTCAACGAGGAGTACCACGGCTACGCCTCGTTCTCGCGCCTGCTCGAGGACGCACAGGCCAACCGCCTGATCACGCTGCGGCGCGACCCCAAGAGCGGCACCTATGTGATCGCCGAAGTCCTGGACGACGGCGCGTGAGGTTCGCGGTTTGCCTCGTGTCGGCACTGCTGGGCCTGTGCGCCGCGACGGTCCATGCTGAGTTCCAAAAACCGGCCTCGGCCGTAGTGCCGCCCGCGCAGGTCGCGCGCGTGACCTTGGGCATCGAAGTCCTGCTCGCCGACGGCGCGGCGGGATTGAGCGGAAAACGACTGGGATTGGTGACCAACCCTTCGGGGGTCGATTCGCGATTGGTGGCGACCGCCGATCGCTTGGCCCGCGACCCGCGCTGGAAACTCGTGCAGCTTTTTTCGCCCGAACACGGCGTGCGCGGCGATGCTCCCGCCGGCGAAAAAATCGTCGACAGCATCGACGCTTCCACGGGAGTTCCTGTCGAGAGTCTCTACGGCGACCACAAACAGCCTTCCGCGGCGGCGCTCGAGCGCATCGATGTCCTGCTCTTCGACATTCAGGACGTCGGCTCGCGCACCTACACCTACATCTCGACCCTGGGCGAGGTGATGCGCGCCGCGGGCAAGGCGCACAAGCCGCTGTACGTCCTCGACCGGCCCAATCCGATCGGCGGCACCCTTTTCGAAGGGCCGCTGCGCGAAGAACGCTGGCAGAGCTTCATCGGCTACGGACCGATGCCCGTTTCGCACGGCATGACCGTCGGCGAAATTGCGCGCTTTTTCCAGCGCGAATTGTCGATCGACATCGACCTGCACGTGGTCGCGATGCGCGGCTGGCGGCGTTCGATGATCTTCGAAGACACCGGTCTGGAATGGGTCCCGACCTCGCCGCACATTCCGCACGCGATCTCCGCGCACGTCTATATCGCCACTGGAATGCTCGGCGGCATCCTGAAGAACGTGAATGAAGGCGTGGGCTGGACCGCGCCTTTCGAGACGCTGGCCGCGGAGTTCATCGACGCGCATGTCTTTCAACAGGCGCTGGAAAAAGCCGCGCTGCCGGGCGTGACGTTTCGCGAGTGCCATTACACGCCGCGCTACGGCAAGTCCCTGGACAAGCACCTGCACGGCGTGCAGCTGCACGTCACGGATCTGCGCGCGTTTCGGCCGCTGCGCACGGCGCTCACCTTGTTGTGCACGCTGCAGAAGCTCTACGGCGACAAACTCGAATGGGAATCCGAGCGCGCGCTCGGAATCCACTGGGGAACCTTGGAAGTGTTCGCGGCCCTGCGCGCCGGCAAGTCGCCCCAGGAAATCGAAGCCGGCTGGCGCGCCGAACTCGCGAGCTTCGCCGTACGCCGCGCGGCCGTGCTGCTCTACGAGTAAGCCCCGCGCCAGGCGCAGGCCGGTGTTCAGGCGCCTTCGATGCCGAGGCCGGTCCGAGTTGGACCGAGCGCCGCGGCATCGACGAAGAAACGCGCGTCGGGATGCTGCTGCAGAAAACTCGCCGGCAACTCCGCGTCGGCCGGCGGTGTGAGCGCGCGGCGCAGCGCCGGCCGCTTCTTCTCGCCAAAGGCGAGCAAGCGCACGCGCCGCGCCTCCAGGATCGTGCCGATGCCCATGGTCAGCGCGGACTGAGGTACGGCTCCCCCGCCGAAGTCGGCCGCCGCGTCGGCAAGCGTCTCGCGCGCAAGTTGAACGCAGCGCGTGCGCGACTCGCGCGGACTGCCGGGTTCGTTGAAGCCGATGTGTCCATTGCGGCCCAAGCCGAGCAACTGCAGGTCGATCCCGCCCGCGGCCAAGATCGCGGCCTCGTACTCCGCGCAATGTCGGTCGCGCTCACCTGCAGCGATGTTGCCCGAGGGAATGTGCACGCGCGCGGCGGGCCAGCTCAGGCGATCGAAAAGTTTCGCGCGCATCCACGCGGCAAACGTATGCGGATCGCCCGGCTCGAGGCCGCAGTACTCGTCCAGGTTGAAAGCGATCGCGCCCTCGAGCTCGAGCCTGCCTGCCTCGACGCGCCGTACGATCTCGTCGTAGACCGCTATCGGCGTTCGTCCGGTCGCCAGGCCGAGCACCAGCGGCTTGTTCCGTCCGCGAGCCTGGCGGCTGAGTTCGTCGATCTCATCGACGACGAGCCTTGCCGCATGGCGCGGGTCGTCGACGACTACGAGGCTTGGTCCCATTCGCGAAAGCAGATGCACGCAGCGCGAGAGCAGACGCGCTCTAGAGGCCCATTGCAACCTTTTCGCGGGCGAAACCCGCACGCTTCCGGCCAGATTCCTTTACGCAACGCCGCGGACCTGAACCAGTCCGCGAGCTTGCTCGGAAAAGCATGCTTGGCGCCTGCGCATCGGCTGTAGACGCGGGTCGCTCAATGGCCGCCGGCGCCCGCGATCTGCTGTTTCAACGCCTCATTCTCCGGGAACAAGTCGGCACCCTTCTGCCACGCTTCGACGGCCTTGGCCATCGATCCGGAAGCCTGGTACATGTTGCCCAGGTACAGGTAGCTCTGTGCGTGCTCGGGTTTCTTGGGACCGGCATTCTGCTGGCCGATCAGAGTTTCAAATTCTGCGATCGCAAGACTTTGTTTGCCGGTGAACGCCGGCCAGTTCGAGAGCGAAACGGCCTTGGTGAAGCGCGCCTCCCAGTGCTGCGGATCCAGCTTGAGCGCGGCATCGAACGCTTCGTCGGCCTTGGTGCCCCAGTAGCCGCGTTTCATCAAGTTGCCCGCGAAGAGTTCTTGCAGGTACGCGTTGCCGAGGTCCACGCGCAAGTCTGGGTTGTTGGGCTCGCGCTCGGCGCGATCCTCCATCGCTTTGACGACCTGATCGAGCAAACCCGCCTTGGCGACCTGCTCCCAGACTTTGATTCGGTCGCCGTAGCTGGCATCCGGATCGATCAACTGCGCAAGTGCGGACTCCAGGGTCAACTTGGCTTCCTCTACGGCCGTGGCCGCCCCGGCCCCCGTCGCAAGCGCCGCTGTCTGGAGGCTGGCGCCGTTCGTTGCTACGGGCTCCGCGCGTACCGCCGTGCGATCGGCGCTGCTTGCCAGCAAGGCCTGTCCGTCGCGCAGGTCCGCGATCGCGCGCTGCAGGTCGGCGTTCTGCTGCTCGAGCTTCGCCACGCGCCCATCGTCGGAGGCGGCCACCACGGGCGAATCGAGACTGCCCTTGGGCCACAGCGAGGAGGTCAGCATGCCGGCAGCTGCACCGGCAACGGAGGCGATCAGGATCGTGGCAAGGCTCGTGCGTGTCATGGTCTTGGTTCTTGGGGATTCGGACTTCGGAAGTTGGTCGCTGGCTCAAGGCCGGCCGGGCACAACCGGCTCAGGCTTCGTCCAGCCCACACGTTCGTGTCACGTGATGACTGGATCCTTCGCGCATTCTATTTTCCTGCGCCAAAGCGCAGTTCCAGTTCGAGCGGTTCCAAAGGACGCGCATCGATCCAATGTTCGAGCGCCGTCCCGTCCGGCGCCGCCACCACGACGCGCGTGCGCCCCGCGGGCAATCCCTCGAGTTTGCAACGGCCCCGCGCGTCCGTGCGCATGAATTCGACCGGCTGGAACTCGCTTCCATTCGCGTCGAACAGGGAGATGTGGGCTCCAGGCAGCGGCGCGCCGCGCGGATCGAGGACCGTCAGTACAAGCGCGCTGCCTGCTTCGAGTTCGAAGGCGATTGCGGGAGCTGGCAGCTCGCTGTGCACGTCGACGCCGTCGCGGCCCGCGAAGCTCAATCCGCGCACTCCATACGCGCGCACCCGGTAACGGCCGTCCGCCAGATGCAGCACGCGCCACGCTCCGTCGTCGTCGCTGAAGACCTTGGCGACGAAACTGCACTCGCCCGAGGGTGCTTCGCGTTCGACGACGATCGCCGCGAAGCTGACGGGCTGCGAGTCGGCGGCACTGTGCACGCTGCCGGAAATTTCGCCGCCTGCCGCGAGCACGTCGTGAGCGACGTTGCTTTCCTTGGTGACTTCGACCGTGTCGGCGAGCACGACGTCCATCGGCGTGCGAACGCCGAGATAGATTTCATAGCTGCCGGGCAACACGTCCGTGAACTCGAACGCGCCATCGGGGCCGCACAGCTGCGAACGCCAACCGCCGTGCACGCCTGTGGAATCCGAAGCCACCGAGTTCAGCGGCATGATCGAAATCTTCGCCGCCGCCATCGGCGTGTGGTCCGCGCGCAGCACGCGGCCAGCCAAGCGCGACCCCGACGGCGTCGCGAGGAAATTCACGGTCACGGCAGATCCGGCGCGGACGATCGACTCGCGCATTTCACTGCTCGTTTCACGCGCGCCGGTTCGCGCCGCGGAGCGCGTGGGCTCGACGCGCACGACGACACACTCTCCGGCGGGCAGGTCGTCGATGCGGTAGCTGCCGTCGGCTGCTGTCAGGGCCCAGCCATAGGAGCGCCGCGGAAGCGCGAACACCGCGCGCTGCGGCATGGCCACGATGCCGGTCGAACTCCAGGCGGAACCGTCCTCGCGTTCGACGCGGCCGCTGATGCTGCCACCCGCAACAAGTTCGAGCTTGATTTCAGCGCTGCTGTCACCGGGCAGAAGCGCGGCGCTCCATTGCGGAGCGAAGCCGGACTTGACCGCGCGCACGACCGTCGAGCGCTGCGCCAGATGTTCGAAATGGAAGCGGCCGTCCGCGTCCGAAAGCGCGAGCGCGGCAGGATTGTGCGGGCTCTCGTTGCAGTCGAAGGGCAGCAGCGATCCCGGAAGGTCGCTCTCCGAGATCAGCACGACTCCTGCGAGCGCCGCGCCGCTTGGCGCATCGACCACGCGGCCCGAGAGACCCGCGCCGCTCTCCAGGACGACGTTGAGCGCGACGTTCGCGCCCCCGATCGCGACGTGCTCGCGGGTCCACAGCGCGTAGCCCTCCGCGCGCACGAACACCGTCCAGTTGCCGGCCTCAAGAGCGTGGAATTCGAAGTGGCCGGCCGGATCCAGGACTGCGGTCGAACTCGGGGCGGCGCTGTTCGGCAATTCCAGCTCGCGCAACAGGATCACGCTGAACTTGCGCATCGGTTGCTGGTCGGCGTCGCGCACGATTCCGCTGAGCAGCGCGGATTCCAGCACGGCGGCCGGCTCTCGCTTCACGTCGCCTGGTTCAGGATTGCGAGTCGTTCCGCTCGCCTGCGGCAACGCTCCGATCCCGGGAGGGACGCCAACGTTCAGCGCCATCGGCGGCGGATGCGTATCGAAAAGTACCCCTTGCGCGAGGTCTTGTCGGCGGCCGTCCCCGGCCGTATATCGCGCTCGACCCGCGGACAACCAGGCGCGCACGAAGCCCTGTGCATCGCTGGACAAGTCCAGGTCCGCCGCCGTGCATTCGAAGGCGCCGAATCCGCCGTGCACACGGCCAGAAAATCCGCGCAGGCCGAATTCGCCGGCCGAGGTCTCCACGTCCGCGCCACGACCGCTCGGCGCGAAACGCGCGTGACTCGGCCCGGCCATGGCGAGCGCACCCTCGCCGCACACGAGCGCAGCGAGTTGACCGCTGGGGACGAAGACTTCGAGTTCAGCCGCGCCGAGGCCCAGGCGCACGACGTGGGCGTCAGGCTGCGCGGCGATCCAGCGAGCGTTGTTTTCGCGCACGGCCACTCGAGCTCGATCGAGGATCCCATCGCGCGCGAATTCCGAGCGCTCGAAGAGCGCGACGGCGACCCAACCGATCAGGAAACAAGCGGCGGCGGCCAGAGCCACGGCAAGGAATCTGCGTTGGCGCACGGGAGTGTGCTGCAACACCGCCGCGGCCGATCGCGCGACTTCTTCCCTGAAGCCTTCGCGAATCACCAGCGGCCGATACGACTTCTCGAACAGCGCGACCAGATTGGTTTCGAGGCAAGCCTCGCGCTCGCCTGCGGACGGAGTGCTCATTCGAGTCCTCCGCGTTTTTTCGCCAGCAGCGCGAACACGCCCGCGAATGCGATGCGCGCGCGCGTCAGGAGTGATTCAGCCGCCTTGGTCGAACGGCCGACGCGCTGCGCCACGGCCTCGGTGCTCTCGCCATCGACGTACTTCGAGAGCAAGGCCTGGCGATAGTTCAGCGGCAATTCCGCAAGCGTGGCGCCGACGAGTTCGCGGGTCTCGCGCTGCTCGAGCACCCAGCCTGGCAACGTGGCCTCGTCCACCCGGGCGAGCCAGGCATCGACATCGCCCTCCGCCGCCTCGATCGCGTCGGCCAGGGCCAGCGGACGGCGCTTGCGGCGGCCGGCTCGGATCTTGTTCTTGGCGATGCCCGCAAGCCAGGTCTGCAGCGTCGAACGGCCATCGAAACGGCTCAGGTTCTCGAAGGCGACGACGAAGGTGTCCTGGACCAGGTCCTCGACCTCGGCCGGCTGCGCGCCCATGCGGTAGTGCGCGAACTCGTACAGCGGCCGGAAATGGCGCGCGAAGAACTCGTCGGCCGCGGCGCGCTCTCCGCTGAGCACGCGGCGCACGAGTTCGGCTTCTTCAGTTGGGGGGTCCAGATGCGGCAGCACGCCTGTCCAGTGTGTCCCAAGGAAGCGCGATCCTTCGAAAATTCCGGCGCGGGCACCCCGGCCCCAAGTTCAACCCGCCTTGGCGAGCAGCACGATGCGTTCGCGTTTGGAAACCACGACCCCAGCGGGCCGCTCAACGGTCACCGCGAACATGGCCACCTTGCCCACCGGGAGCTTGGCGTGGATCGGCACGACGGCCTGAGCGGAGCGGATGTCGAACACGCCGCCGTCTACCGGGGTCTCCGTCGGGTGATCGGCGTCGAAGATCCACAATTGATAGCGCTCGCGGGTGACATCGTTCGGCGCCAGGCCGTCGATCTTCATGTAACCCTCCTGGCGCGCGCCGCTCCAAAGCACGGAACCGCCGGCGCCCTTGGCCGCGGGATCGCCCAGCGCGGACCAGTCGAGGCGCAGCAGATCCGCGGCCTCGCGTTCGAGCGCCGCAAGCTGCTCGGAAGGCAGGGCCGGACGGTTTCCCACGACACGCGGCCACCATCCGGCGATCGCGGCGATCAAGAGCGCGGCGGCCGCAAGCCAGGCCAGATTCGTGCGGCGAACGCTCGGCGCTGCGTCGCCCCTGCGCCGCAACGGACTTGGAGTCGCCGCGGGCCAGGCGGCCAGGATGCGCGCGCGCAAGGCGGGTGTGAGTGCGACTTCCTGCGCGGGGAAAAGCGCCAGGTCCAATGCGGCCACGGCGCGTTCGAAGTCGTCGAACGCGCCGGCATCGAGCTGCTGCGCGAGAGAGATCGAAGCGAATTCTGCCGACTCCGCCCGCGTGAGCCCGGCGAGAGCGCGATCGGCGCGCAGCTCGTCGATGCGTGCCATGTTCGGTTCGTTGGAGCTGCTCACGTCGGGAGCTCCTTGGCCTGTGAGCCGCTCGAGGATCCTGTGCGCCGCGCAAGCAGTTCGCGGACGCGATCCAGGCCGCGACGCGCGTGTGTCTTGACCGTGCCGAGCGGCAGGCCGGTGTTCGCAGCGATCTCCTGGTGCGAGAGTCCGCCGTAGATCGACATGCGCAGCACCTGCTGCTGCTCGGGCCGCAACTGCGCAAAAGCACCGCGCGCGGCAAGCGCCTCGTCGTTCAGCTCCGCGCTCTCGAGCGGGGTGGCGTGTTCAGCGACGATCACTTCCGGCAACTCAACGATGTCCGCCTGGCGCGAACGGCGGCGGCGAGCATCGATCGCTCTTCGGCGCGCGATCATCGCCACGAAGGTCGGCTCGGGGCAGAGGCTCGGGTCGTAGCGCGGCGCGCTCCTCCACAACTCGATGAAGATCTCCTGGATGACGTCGTCGACCTCCGGTCCACGCGCGAGCAGGCGCCGAGCCAGCGAGGCTACTAGGCCGCCGTAGCGGTCCAGGCATTCCTGGACCGCCTGTCGGTCGCCCTGCGCAATGCGCTGGAGCAGACTCTTTTCGGCGGATTGCACGGAGGCTCGTGGTCTGGGTCGAAAACTGGGGCGCCTCGCGGGGCGAGGATGCGAATCAACGCAGCGGGGACAGGAGAGTAGGAACACGGTGTCGCGGATACCACCCTAGGTGCTCGGACCCGGGCTGAATTCCACTTCGAAGCGCGGACCGACTTGGATTCAACGGCCTCGCGGCTTCAAGCCCGCGTAGGTGTCCCAGCGGCCCCGAGTTCGACGCTCTTCCAGCACGAGGCCCGCGGCTTCCAGCGCCG
>JANMRV010000420.1:0-10576 GCA_031388685.1 Planctomycetota bacterium | reverse complement strand
CCGACGGGCCTGCGCTACTGTCTCAACTCGGCCTCGCTGCGCTTCTTCGAAAACGCAGAGACCCTGCCGCCGGAGAGCCAGCCGCTGAGCTCCGTTGCGCTCGGCGCTCCGAGCACGCCGCTGAGCGAAGTCGCCTACTTCGCCGGCGGATGTTTCTGGGGCATCGAACACTACTTCCAACTCGGCGAAGGCGTGATCAGCGCCGAGAGCGGCTACATGCAAGGCAAGGTCGATCATCCCGACTACGACATGATCTGCTCGCACACCACGGGACACGCGGAAGCCGTCAAGGTCGTCTTCGATCCGGCGCGGATCAGCTACAGGCGCCTGCTCGAAGCGTTCTTCGTCATGCACGATCCCACGCAGCTCAACCGTCAAGGACCTGACTACGGCGATCAATACCGCTCGGGCCTCTTCACCGTGAACCCAGAGCAGCAGCGCGAGGCGCAGTCGTACATCGCCGAACTGACGCAGTCCGGCCGCTTTGGAAAGCGCACGATCGTGACCCAGGTCGAGCCCGCAAAGACCTTCTGGCCGGCCGAGGACTATCACCAGGACTACATTGCCAAGACCGGACGCTCCTGCCACGTGACCGATCCTTGGACCGAGGACGCCAGGCTCAAGCACTGACAGAGACGCGGCAACGCAAAGCCGCTAACGTGACGAGCGCATGTTCAACTCGCACGGCTTCGCTGCGTCGATTTTATGTTCGCTGCTGCTCCTGGCTTGCAGCTCACAGCCTGCGCGCACTTCGCTCGAGGAGGCGCCCGCGGACCTCGATCTCTACGACGTCGTCTGGAAGAGTCCGAGCCGCGACGCCGCGGGCTCGATGCCGATCGGCAACGGCGAACTTGGCCTCAACGTGTGGGCCGAGGGCGGCGGTGATCTCGTTTTCTATCTCTCACGCACCGACGCTTGGAGCGAAGCCTCGCGGCTGTTGAAGCTCGGCCGGATCCGGCTGCACATCGAACCCAATCCCTTCGCCGACGGCCGACCTTTCGAACAGCGTCTGATGTTGCGCGATGGACGCATCGCGATCCACGCAGGCCCCGCAGGCGATTCCATCGACCTCGAACTGTTCGTCGACGCCGAGCACGACACCGTCCACGTCAGCGCGCGCAGCGATCATCCCGTGCGCGCGAGTGCGACACTCGAGTGCTGGCGCAACGAGCCGCGACGCCTCATCGGCAAGGAGCTCGAGTCGAGCTGGATCATGCGCGACGCTCCCGATTCGGTCGAAGTCGTAGAGAGCGCGGATCTGCTGCTCGATGAGGCCGGGACCGTCGCCTGGTACCACCGCAACGAGTATTCGGTGCAGCCGCTGACGCTCGAACATCAAGGGCTGTCGTCGGTCGCGAATCTCGCGGCCGATCCGTTGCTGAAGCGCACCTTCGGCGGCTGGATGGCGGGCAAGAATTTTGCCAGGGCACGCGGGCGGGTGCTGGAGACCCGCGGCGCAGTCACGGACTTCGAACTCACGATCGCGACCGCCTCCCTGCAGTGCGAGGACGTCGGCACATGGATCGAAACCGTGCGCGAGTCCTGGAATCGCGCCGCGCTCGCTTCTGCGCGCGCCGACACGAGCCGCTGGTGGCACGCCTTCTGGTCGCGCTCGTGGGTTTTCGTCGAGGGCGACCCGTGGCCCGAGTCCGACCAGGCGAACGATCCGCGTCCGCCGTCGCGTATCACGCAGGCCTACCTGCTGCAGCGCTGGGTGCAAGCCTGCGCTGGGCGCGGCCATTTTCCGATCAAATTCAACGGTTCGATCTTCACGGTGGAGCCGAAATTCGCCGGCGGGCCTGACCTCAACCCCGACTGGCGGCGCTGGGGCGATTCGTACTGGTGGCAGAACACGCGCCTTGCGTACCACGCGATGCTGGCCGGCGCCGACTACGACATGATCGCGCCGCTCTTCGATCTCTACCTGGACGCGTTGCCGCTATGCGAGGCGCGCGCCAAACTCTACTACGCGGCGAGCGGAGCCTACTTCCCCGAGACGATGACGATCCTCGGCACGTACTCGAACGGCGACTACGGTTGGGATCGCAGCGGGCACGCCGTGAACGAAGTGCTGTGTCCGTATTGGCAGTGGGCCTGGAATCAGGGACCTGAACTCGTTGCGCTGGGCCTCGACGTCTTCGAACACACGCACGACGGAAAATTTCTCGCGCAGAAGGTGTTGCCGATCGCGCGCGCGACGCTGCAGTGGTTCGACACGCGCTTCGCGCGCGACGCGATGGGCGTGCTCGTGATTTCTCCGACGCAGGTGTTGGAGACGTACTGGAACGGCGTGGTCAACGATTTGCCTTGCGTCGTCGGCCTGCACGAGATCACGCAGCGCCTGACGGCGCTGGACAGCGCGTCGCTGACGCCCGAGGATCGCGCGTTGATCCTGCGCGTGAAGGACTCACTGCCGCCTATTCCGACCGCCGCGACGCCCGATGGCGGGCTGGTGCTCGCCCCGGCCGAAAAGTTCGACCCTGCGCGCAGCAACTGCGAGTCACCGGAACTCTACGCGCTGTTTCCGTTCCGACTCGCGCGGCGCGACACGCCGCTGTTCGAAGCCGCGCGAATTGCCTATGAAAAGCGGCCAGACCGCTTCACCAACGGCTGGC
The DNA here is from genome assembly GCA_031388685.1 of Planctomycetota bacterium. Taxonomy (GTDB): domain Bacteria; phylum Planctomycetota; class UBA1135; order UBA1135; genus JADJQU01. Next base: position 7,961 of record JANMRV010000420.1, on the reverse strand, counting down.
CCCAGGACGGTCAGGATGCCGCGCTGCTGGGCAAGCTCGAGGAGGCGCGCGCCAACTTGCTGGCCAAGGTCGCGAACAGCGCCGCGGGCTTCCGTTTCCCGACGATGTGGGGCCCGAACTTCGACTGGCTGCCCGACCAGTGCCACGGCTCGAACCTGATGCTCACGCTGCAACTGATGTTGCTGCAGGAAGATTCGGGCGGGCGGCAGCTTCTGCCCTGCTGGCCCGTGGACTGGAGCGTGCGCTTCAAGCTGGCCCATCGCGATGGATCCCCCGCGTACGGCGTCAAGTTGGTCGTGCATTGATCCGTCGGACGCGGAGTGCGCGGGCCTGGTGAAGTTGACACAATCCGCCGCATGATTCGTACCCAACGCGTTGTTCCTTGGTTCAGTCTCCTGCCCCTGGTCCTGATCGCGGCCTGCGAGAAGACCGCGACCGAAGCACCTGCCGCTCCCGCGCCGCAGGCGAAGCCGGCCGATGCCGCGGCGAAGGTCGCGGCCGCTGGCGACGATCCGGCCAAGCCCGACGCGGCGGACGACAAGAAGCCCGAGGAGGAACCTGCTTTCGCGAAGGTCGAAGGCGAGCGCGGTTTGCGCACGCATTTGCCTGCGGCGCTCGACGGCTACACGCTGATTTCGCCGCTCAATTCGAAGCAGGTGCACCTCGTCGACATGGAAGGCAAGACCGCGCACACGTGGGAGACGAAGTACGTTCCCGCCGGCGGCGTCTACTTCCTGCCCAACGGTCACCTGCTGCGCACGGCGATGATCGAGAACAACCCGCGCTTCCATGCCGGCGGGATCGGCGGTCGCATCGAAGAACTCGACTGGGACGGGAAACTCGTCTGGGAGTTCGAACTCGCCACGGATCAGCGCACGACGCACCACGACATCTCGCGCTTGCCCAACGGCAATATCCTGGCGATCGCCTGGGAATATCACGCACCCGAAGAAATCTTCGATCGCGGCCGCTCTCCCGATCGCGTCCACGAGGAAGGTCTGTGGTGCGACATGGTGCTCGAGATTCGTCCCACGCTTCCGTCAGGCGGCGAAATCGTCTGGCAATGGCGCTCCTTCGACCACCTGGTGCAGGACGTGCGCGAGAAGGGCCCGAACTTCGGCGACCCCAAGGATTTTCCGGGCCGCATCGACATCAACGCCGACCACCGCTTCGATCCGCCGGAGACCGAGGAAGAGCGCAAGGCGCGCGAGGAACGTGACAAGCAGATCCAGGGGCTGGGCTACACCGGCGGCAAGGACGAGCCCAAGGGCGGCGCCGATTCCAAGGACGACGCCGCGAAGAAGCCCAAGAAGAAGGAAGAGAAGTACGACGCCGATTGGCTGCACATGAACGCGATCGAGTACCTGCCCGAGCAGGATCTGATCGCGCTCTCGACACCGCACATGTGCGAGATTTGGGTGATCGATCACTCGACGACCAGCGCGGAAGCCGCCGGTTCGAGTGGCGGAAAGCGCGGACATGGCGGTGAGCTGCTGTATCGCTACGGCCACTCGCGCAACTACGGCATCGGCGAGAAGTCGAGCCGCAAGCTCTTCTACCAGCACAACATGACTTGGCAGCACGGCGCCAAGCCCGGTGAACTCGGCATGCTCGTGTTCAACAACGGCAGTGGCCGCAAGGAAAAAGAGCACAACGACAAGGAGTATTCGAGCGCGGAGGAGTTCTCACTGCCCTTCGATCCAGCCAGCGGATTCGCGCGCAAGCCGGGTGAGGCTTTCGGGCCGACGGAACTCACCTGGAGCTACACGGACCCCGAGCGTTTCTTTTCGCCGTTCATTTCCGGCGCGCAACGCCTGCCGAACGGCAACACGCTGATCTGCGAGGGCGCGCGCGGCCGAGTCTTCGAAGTCACGCGCGCGGGCGAAATCGTCTGGGACTTCTACAGTCCCCTAGGCGGCGAGATCGAACCCGCCGAGCAGGCCGGCAAAGCGCCGAAAAAGGCGCTGTTCCGCGCGACGCGCATCGCGAAGGATCATCCAGGTCTGGCCGGCAAGAAGTTCTAGCGCGCATCGACGGCTCGAAATGTCACCGGCCGCGCGGGTCTCGAGGGACCCTCGCGGCCGGTGCTCCATCGCTGAGCCTGCCGCTCAGGCCGGTTGCGGCGCGCCGGAGAAGCTCGTGCCGCGCGCCATCGCCGCAAGACGGTTCCAGTCCTCGAACCAGGCGAGCGCCTGTGCAATCAGGATCGGCACGCCGACGATCGCTCCGAATACCGTGACGCACAAGACGGCGCCCGTGATCCACAGGCCGAAGTGCCAGTCGTCCGATTTCAGCGCAGGATAAAGGCCCGGCGCACTCGCCAGCGAGGGCATCAGCTGCTGGATCGCAAGATCGCGCAGGCGCAGGGTTTCACGCAGCAGGAACGCGCCGACGATCACTGCGCCCACCAGCAGGGGCCAGCCGAGCCCGATAGGCAGGCTCACCACGCCGAAGGCTGTGACACCGAGGAAGATCCAGAACAGGGTTTCCGCGTTCGTGGACGGGACCTTCGCAAGCCGGCGGTAGACGCGCATCGTGCGGTAGAAGCTGAACATGCCCCACAGGCTGAGCGTGGGGACCGACAGGAAGACCGTTGGCCAGCCGGCGATTTGCTCCAGTTCGTTGGGGCGGATGATCTGGGCGCCCCCATTCGAAGCGGCCACCAGCGCCGGCGAGAGCGGGGCCGCTTCGGTCAGGGTCGCGACGGGGGCCGGCGGCCAGCGGACATCGGCGAGTTCGGATACCGACCCGATGGGGGACCAGCGCGTCTCGCCCTCGGCGCAGACCAGCCCGTCTGCGCGCAGCTTGCCTTCCTCAACAAGCGCCGCGAGCGGCGCCTTCTCGAACGGCCCCCAGGTCTTGTCGTCGTGACCTACCATCCACCAGCGTTTGGTTTCCAATTCGTTAGCTCCGGCTCGGGCGTTTCTTGGTCGTACTCGCGAGGAGAGGGGCCGAAGGGCCCCGAGCTTCCAGGCGCAATAGCACGCCACTGCGCCGATCGCAGGTGCCTATTTCGCCGACGCTGGAGCCGAAACGGCGATCGCGCCGACATCTATATAGTGGAACAGCCGAGGCGCGCCCCCAGGCCCATTGTCTATGACCAACGAACCCGCAAAATTCGCCGCGAGCGCAGCGCTGCCGGAGATCCCTGGCTATCGCATCGAGTCCGTGCTCGGGCGCGGGGCAACGGGCACGGTCTACCGGGCGGTCCAACTGGCGGTCGATCGCGAGGTTGCGATCAAGGTCCTGCACCCCGAACACGCCGGCTCGAACGCTGTGCGCCGCCTGCAGCGCGAGGCTCGGACGACTGCGCGTCTGGCGCACCCCGGCATCGTTTCGGCGATCGACATGGGGCAGGTGAATGGCATGTGGTGGTACGCGATGGAGCTGGTCGACGGGCCGGCGCTGTCGGCGCTGTTGCGCGAGAAGGGACGTCTGAGCGAGCGCGAGGCGCTGCGCCTGTTCATTCCGCTCTGCGAAGCCCTGGAGCATGCGAACGAGCAGGGCGTCGTCCATCGCGACATCAAGCCGGCGAACATCCTGGTCGATGCTCACGGCCGCGCGCGGCTGGTCGACCTGGGCCTGGCGTTCAGCGAGGACGATCCGCTGCTGACAAAGTCGGGCGGGACCTTGGGAACGCCGCACTACCTATCGCCCGAGCAGGCGCGCAATCCCGGCGCGGTCGACGTGCGCTCGGACATCTGGTCGCTCGGCGCCAGCATGTTCCATGCGATGTGCGGAAGGCCGCCGTTCACCGGGGAGAGCGTCGCGGAGATTCTCTCAGGCGTGCTCTACGCGCACATTCCAGATCCTCGCGAGCTCGAACCTAGCCTCTCGCAGGGGATGGGGCTGGTGCTGCGCAAGTGCCTGACGCGCAGCACGGAAAAGCGCTATGGCTCGCCCAGCGAACTGTTGCGCGATCTCGAGGCGCTGCGCGAACGTCGCGCGGTGCGCGTGTCCGTGCGCAACCTCGACCCTATGGCAGGCGAGGCGGATCGGCGGCGGCGCAACCTTTGGATCGGCGCAGGCGTCGCGCTTGCGCTTGCCGTTGCCGCTTTCACTTGGTGGCGTCCATGGGCCGCGAGCATCCCGGAGGGCGAGACGCAAGACGCGTCACGCCCAGCCTGGGCACCTCTGGAAGCGATCCTCGCCGAAGCTGCCTCGGATGACCGACGCGCGCCCGGCAACGCCTTGGCAAGGTTGGATGAATTGAGCGACAAGGAGGTCCCGCCCGAATACAAGCCAGACTATTGGGCAGCGCGCGCGAGCGTTCAGAGCAGGTTCGATTCGCGGATAGCCGAAGAGCGCAAGCGCATCGTGCGCGACTACGAAAGGGCGTTTTCGATAGATCGCGATTTCGTGAGCGCCGCCGCGCTCGTGTCGAGCCAAGTCGAGACACGCCTGGTGCGCGATCTTGGCGCGAACGATCGTCAGCGCGAGCTGGTGAAGGATCGCCTTCGATTCGACGAGTTGCGCGAGCAGGTCGAGAGTGACGAACAGACTGCGCTGGACAGGTTCCTGAAACAGGTCAACGTTCACTACGACAGCGTCGTACTGCCTCAGGCTCGCAGTGCCGTGGCCTCCGGAGCGTGGCTGGCTGCGCTCACCTTGATGCAGCGCGACGTGCGCGAGATCCTGAACGCAGCGGGAATCAGTGCCCGCGGGCTGACGCCTGCCAAAGTGGAAGAGCGGCTTGCCAGCGTGCGCCTGCTCAAGGTCGATTCCGAAGCCGACGTGATCACGAAGACCTGGCAGGCCAAGGACGCTGAACTCGAACGCGCGCTGCTCGCGCACCAACAAGCGATCGAAGTCGAACTGCGCCGGCGCGTTCTAGTGGAAGACGCGGCGGCGGCCATCAATGCCGCGTACGCCAAGGAACTGCTGCGGAGTTCGCTGCGCCTCGATCAGATGCTGCTGCAAGTTTCCGACAGGTCGCACGCCGCACTCGAGCGCGCGCGCGCGGAATTATCAAAGTTGCAGGAAGAGCTTCTGGTCACGGACGCGCGCGAGGAACTCAGCGCGGTCGACGAGCAGCTTGATCCGCTGTGGAGGGAGCGCAAGTACTCCGAGGTCGCGGCCACATGCAGCAAGCGAATGGACGAGGACTGGCTGCGCCCTGTGCACGCGCAGTTCGAGCAACTCATGGGCCAGGCCATCTTGCTCGACGGTCTGCTCGCGCGCGCCGTGCGCGGACTTGGCCAGCCCGGCCTCGACTCGATCCTGGTCGGTTCGATCGCGCACACAGGGCGCATCCAACTGGGCGTAGACCCGCTGCGCGACGGATTCAAACTGGCGTTCGGTGGCAAGTCCGAAGCCTTTGCGCTGCGCGAACCGCGGCTCGATCCGCAGGCCAGGCTGCTTGTCGCGGGCAGTATCGAAAGACTGGCCGGATTCAGCGTCGACCCCAAAGACGAAGTGAGCAGCATCGACCGGCTCGTCCGCGCGCTGTTCCGCTTTCGCGAAGGCGACACCGACGCGGCGCTGAAGGCTTTCAATTCCGGCCCTTTGCCGCGCGAGAGTCACGCGGCGCTGGTCACGGACCTCGAAGCGCGGCTGAATCGGGCGCACGGTGAACTTTCCGCCAAGGCGCTCGAGCGCGAGCAGGCTGCGCAAGTCATCTACAACCTGATTCAGCGTGAAAAAGCCCACACGCGCGAGGCCGATCGGATCAAGCGCATCACCGATCTGTTGAACGGATTCAGCGACACGGCTTTCGTGCGCGAACACGAGGTCGAGTTGCGCGACCTGCGCGCTTCGTTGGCGACGTTCGTCAAGCTCACGCCCGAAGAGCAGCTCTTGAAGCTCTATGGCTCGACATTCATCAGCTTCCCGCGCAGCGAGCGCGCACTACTCTCCTACGACTGCGGGAGCGAGGCCTTGCTGCGCTGGAGCATGGGCGACTGGAACCGCGGCATCGATGGCTGGTCGGCCGGCCGCAAGCACTCGAAAGCCGAGTTGGAGGACGGCTCGCTCTGGCCGCGGCTGTTGCTCGAGGACCCCCTGGATCTGGACGCAGCGATGAGTGTCGAGATCGAATGGGAACAACCGCAGAGTTCCGGACCTCCGCAACGTTTCATCGTCTCGGTCGCCGGCTGGCACATCGGCTTCGCTGGACCGAGCGAAATCGGCGAGAAGGCTCAGGTCGCCAGCACGGCTGGCGGTGATTCCGCGCTCTTGGAATTGTTGAGTCTGCTCGACAAGAACAAGGGCATTCCGAAGGCCGGGCTCGAGCGCGGAAAGCTGTACAAGCTGCGCGTGGAACTGGTCCAGGGTCGGGGCAATCTCAGCGCCACGCTCAACGGAGTGAAGATCCAAGACCAGGCGCAGATGCGGCCGGAAGGCAAAGGCGGGAGCAACACCATCGTCTTGCGCTCGCTCGAACCCGTGCTGCTGAAGGCCGTGCGCATCGAAGCCGGCCTCGGGAAGAAGTAATTACTTCTCGCCGGCGAAGTGCGCGATGACCTGCCGCGCGCGCTCCAGGCGCTCGGGATCGATCAGATCGGCGACCGTCTCGAGAACCGCGCTGACTTCGGATGAAGTTGCAGCGCAGCGCAGCGCGCCGCGCGCGTGGCTGGCCATCTGGCGATCCTGTCCGAGGGCGGCGAGTCCGGCGACGGCAAGCAATTCGCGCATGCGCGGGTCGAGTCCGGGCCGCGAAAGGATCCGGCCGTAGGCGTGGCCTTCGATCCAGCGCTCGAAGTCGGGATGTCCGGCGCGCAACATCTCGCGCACGCGCGGCGCGTCCTTCTCGTAGATGCGTTCGAAGAGCTGGCGGCCGCGCGCGGGCTGATCCATTTCGGCGAGGAATTCGTCGGCCTCCAATTCGCCCAGCCCGCCGCAGGCAGACAGCACTCCGTAGGCCTCGACCACGCGCGGAAAACCCGCGAAGACGTGCGCCTGAAGCACGCACTCGCGCCAGCCGCGGTCCGGTTCGCCGGCCGGCGCGGCCAGGCGCTCGAACCGCACGCGCTCCCAATCCCCGAGCACGACCACGGTGAAGAGTCGTGCCAGCCGGCGCTCGCGCGGAGTCAGGACCATGGAGTTTCTAGACCGCGCCCCAGCTGCCGATGGGCTGGCCCATTTTCAATGCGTCGCCCTGCTTGAGCATCGCGCTGGGCACAAAACCACCGCGCGGTGAGAGCAGCACGACGGTCGAGCCCATTTCGAAACGCGCGAGTTCTTCGCCGCGGGCGAAACGCAGCGCCGGCACGGGCGCGTTCGCATGCGGGTCGACGCCGACCACGCGGATACGCCCGACATTGAGCGCTCCGACGGCGACCAGGAAGAACGGCCCGCGCGACGTCTCCAGGCGCAGCACGGCGCGTTCGTTGATCGAGAGCACCTTGGCTCGCCGCGCAAGGACCTTCGGTGCGACCGAGTACAGCGAACCGGGCAGCCAGTCGAGCGACGCGAGCGCAGCATCGACCGGCGAATGGATGCGGTGATAGTCGCGCGGCGAAAGATAGATCGTCCAGGAATGGCCGCCTTCGAGCTCGGCTGCGGCGCGTTCGTCGCCGAGCAACTCCGCGACGGCGTAGGGCCGGCCCTTGGCCTGAAGGACCGTGCCGCGCTCGATCGGGCAGATCGACTGGACGCGGCCATCGACGGGCGAGGGCAGGATCTGTGGATCGCTCGGAAAGGGTCGCGCACCGTCCTTCAGGCGCCGAATGAAAAACGCGCCCAGCGAAGGATGGTCAGCGAGTTGGAGGCGCAGCTCAGAAAGATCAGCGCCGGTCGCACGCGCATAGGCGCGATAGACCGGCGCTCGAAGCAGTGTCGGAAGTTTTCGATCAGCGAGCCACCCGCACAGGCGGGAGGATGTCCGGGCAAGCGGCGTCGCCATTCAGTTCTGCTGCTGGCCGCCGCCGGCGCCCGGCGCACCGGTTCCGCCCGCGTTGCCGCCTGCTCCGCCATTGGCGCGCCGCGCTCCGCGTCCTTGACCGCCGACGCCGCCGGCGGCG
>JANMRV010000385.1:0-3247 GCA_031388685.1 Planctomycetota bacterium | reverse complement strand
ATAAACGCCGGTGGATTACCGGGCACCTGCATCGACGCGGATGGCTTCTTCGCGGGCGCGTTCGGCGGCTTGCACCAGGTCGCGTTCGGCTTGGGTCACGACGCCTGCGCGCAATGCCGCTTCGAGCATTTCCGAGAGGCTGGCCTTGGTCAGCTTGCCCTCGCGCTGGGCCTTGCGCAGCTTGTCGCGCACAGGCATGGCGCTGAGCACGGCTTCCAGCGCGTACTCGAGTGTCGCAATTCCCGGTTGGCGGTCCTTGGGAACATAAATGTCCTTGGACAGGCGCAGTCGCAGCGGGTTGCCGTCGAGAAGGCCGCGCGCAAGCGCGGACCCGAGCCGGTCGCTCGGGGATTTCCTTCGCGCGCCGAGCGGAAAAATCACCGGGCGCAGGAGCAGCGCGGCCGGGCGATTGGGCAGGTTGTCGAGCACGCCGACCAACGCGCGTTGAATCTCGAACAACGCGTGCTCGACGGCCCAGCGAAACGCAGCACGGTCGCTTTCCGGCTGTCCATCGTCGTGGAAGCGTTTCACGCAAGCGCTGGCAAGCAGTTGCCAGGCCAGCGCATCCGCGAGCCGCCCGCAGATCGCTTCCTTGCGCTTGAGCGTGCCGCCGAGCGTGCCCATGGCCGCGTCGGCGAGCAGTGCGAACGATGAACTTGCGCGCGTCAACTGCCGCACGTAGTACGCCGCCTGTCCGCCGATCGGCGAAGCCGCGAGGCCGGCATTCGACAGGCCGAAGAAGAGCGAGCGGCCTACGTTCTGGAAGACGAAATTGACGTGGCCGAAAAACGCGCGATCGAAACTTGCGACGTTCTTGGCCTCGGCCGCGGCCATTTCCTGCTGCACGAACGGGTGGCAACGGATCGCGCCCTGACCGAAGACGATCATCGTGCGCGTCAGGATGTTGGCGCCTTCGACCGTGACACCGATCGGCACGGCCTGATAGGCGTGCGCGAGCACGTTGCGCGGGCCGCGGCAGATGCCCGCACCGCCGAGCACGTCCATGGCGTCGTTGACCACCAGGCGCATCGACTCGGTCGACCAGGCCTTCATGATCGCGGTCATGACCGCGGGCTTTTCGCCGGCGTCGATCGCTCCGATCACCAGTCGCCGGCCGGCGTCGATCGCGTAGGTCAGGCCTGCGATGCGCGCGAGATGCGTTTCCACGCCTTCGAAGCGTCCGATCGACAGATTGAACTGCTCGCGCACCGTGGCGTAGGCGCCGACCGAGCGCACCGAAAGTTGCGCAGCTCCGACCGACAGCGACGGCAACGAGATGCCACGGCCGACCGACAGGCACTGCATCAGCATGTTCCAGCCCTTGCCCGCGTTCGGAATGCCACCGATGATGAAATCAAGGGGAACGAAGACGTCGTGGCCAGTCGTCGGCCCGTTCATGAACGGAATGCCTAGGGGATCGTGGCGCTCGCCGGTCTCCACGCCGGGCAGGATCGCGGGGATCAGCGCGCAGGTGATGCCGCGCTCGACTTCCTGTCCGATCAGGTGATCGGGGTCGCGCAACTTGAAGGCCAGACCGACGACGGTCGCGACCGGTGCGAGCGTGATGTAGCGCTTCGACCAGTTGAGCCGCATGCCGAGCACTTCCTTGCCCTCGAACATGCCGCGCATCACGACGCCGCTCGCCGTCATCGACGCCGCGTCGCTGCCGGCGCCGGGCTCGGTCAGGGCAAAGCACGGCACTTCTTCGCCGCGCGCTAGACGCGGCAGGTAGTAGTTTTTTTGCTCGCTGGTTCCGTAGTGCAGCAAGAGTTCAGCCGGCCCGAGCGAGTTCGGCACCATGACCGTCACAGCGGCGGTGAGGCAGCGACTGGAGAGCTTGACCACCACCTGCGAATGCGCGAGCGCCGACATGCCCAGGCCGCCGTACTCACGCGGGATGATCATGCCCATGAAGCCCTGGGACTTGATCAACTGCCAGGCTTCGGGCGGAAGATCGCCGTCCTTGGTGACCTGCTCATCGTCGAGCATGCGGCAGAGATCGTCGACCGGACCGTCGAGGAAGGCTTGCTCACGTTCCGTGAGGCCTTGGAGCTTCGTTTCGGCGAGCGCTTTCCAATCCGGCGAACCGGAGAACAGCTCGCCGTCCCATCCGACGCTGCCCGCCTCGAGCGCGGCGCGCTCGGTCTCGCTCATCTTCGGCAGGACGGCGGAAATCAGGCGCAGGATCGCGCCCGACAGCAAGGCGCGCCGCAGCGGCACGATTCCGGTGATCGCGACGAGCGCGAGGAAGACTCCCGCGACGCTCCAGAAGGCCGTCGTGTTCGACGGCTGCCTGAACCACCAGTATCCCAACACAGCCGCGAGCGCGATCACCCAGCCGAACCACGCGCGCCCGACGGCGGCGAGAGCGAGGAACACGGTGACGAGCGAGAGAGTCAGCAGAGCGATGGACAGGAATTGCATGCGGGCATCCTAGGGACGAGAGTCCTTGGTTGAGCGGCCGTGCTGAGCACCGTACCGTCAGGATGGCCCCACAGGAAACACCATGAGCATCGAACGACGACTCATCGACGTCAGCCACGAGGTCGAGCACGGAATGGTCACGTACAAGGGCCTGCCCGCGCCGCTGATCTGCGACTTTTTGAGCCGCGAGGTCTCGCGCAAGCACTACAGCCCAGGCACGGAATTCCAGATCGGAAAGCTCGAGATGGTGGCGAACACGGGCACCTACGTGGACAGTCCGTTCCACCGCTACGCGCACGGCAAGGATCTTTCCGAGCTGCCGCTCACGTCACTTGCCGATCTCGAATGCCTCGTGGCGCGCGTGCCCATCGGAGCCGAGCGCGCGATCTCGCGCCTGCCCTTTTCCGCCGCCGAAGTCCGCGGCCGCGCGATCCTCGTCGAGACCGGCTGGGATCGGCATTGGCGCACCGATCCATACTTCGAGGGCCATCCCTATCTGACCGGGGAGCTAGCCGAATGGCTCGTCGCCTCGGGAGCGGTCTTGGTCGGCATCGATTCCTACAACATCGATTGCGTCGACACCGGCGAGCGGCCGGTGCACAGCGTGCTGCTCGCGAACGACATTCCGATCGTCGAGCATCTGTGCGGCCTGCACGCCTTGCCGGAGCGCGATTCGCGCTTCTTCGCCGTGCCGGTCAAAGTGAAACGCTTCGGCACTTTCCCTGTACGCGCGTTCGGCCTGCTTTCGTAACTACGCAATCCGTTAGCGCGGAATACGGTACCAGGTTCGACTTCGGCTCTTTCCCCGCGCGCGCACAGCGCG
>JANMRV010000386.1:0-9711 GCA_031388685.1 Planctomycetota bacterium | reverse complement strand
TTGGCGCCGACTGGCGCAAGCGAGTCGGCGGCTCGCAACTCTTCACCTGGGGCTTCGACGTCGATTACGACGACGTCGATTCCACCAAAGACAACTTGAACATCGGCACGGGCGTGATCACGCCTTCGACCGGAAACTTCGCGCCGGATTCGAAGTACCTCGCATCAGGGATCTTCCTCCAGGACGAGATTTTCGCCTTCGAGCCGTTCGACGTGACCGCGGGCGCGCGCTACTCCCACTTCCAGTTTTCGTTCGACGACTTCACCACCGGCGACAAGGTCGATTCGGATTTCAGCGCGCTGACCGGCAGCCTGCAGGTCGCGCGGGACGTCGGCCCCGGCGTGCGCCTGAGCGGCACGCTCGCGCAGGCTTTCCGGGCGCCGAACCTCTCGGAAGTGGCGCGCAATGCCTCGTTCGCGGGCGGCACCGAGCTCGCGAATGCCGATCTCGATCCGGAAGAATCGTTCTATCAGGAACTCGCGCTCGATCTGGTCAGACCGGCGTGGAACGTCTCGCTTGGCGTGTATCACAACGCAATCGACGACACGATCGGACGCGTGCTGGTCAGCGATCCGACCCCCGGCGTTCCGGGCGACGAGATCTACAGGCGCGACAACACCGGAGAGCTGGAGTACTACGGCGTCGAGTTGCGCGGCAAGCAGCAAGTCGGCGGCGCGGACTCGCCCTGGTACGCGGGCGCGTACGTCGAGTACACGCGCGGCGAACAGGACGACAACTTCACCGGTGTCGCTCCCGCGTCGAGAGTTCCGCCGTTGCACGGGTCATTTTCGTTTGGATTCGAACCCGCGGGCAGGGAACACAAACTCTCGTCTGCCTCGGTATCACTGTGGTGGGCCGACGAACAGGACCGGCTGAGCCCGGGCGACCTCTCGGATCCGCGCATCGATCCGAACGGAACCGACGGATGGACCAGCCTGGACGTCGATTTTGGCGGCGCGTTCGCGGCCTCGCGGCCGGGCACGACCTGGAACCTTGGAATCCACAATCTCCTCGATACTTCCTATCGCGTGCACGGCTCAGGGATCGACGCACCCGGCTTGAACCTGGTCCTCGGTGTGAACATTGCACTTTGAGTGTCCGACCGGGACGGTGCCTGGCACGCCACTCACCCAAATAGGACCGCGCCGGACTGCGATGTCCCGGCGCGGATTGGCGTTCGCGTTGCTCCTGAGGACCTCATCTTCCGCCCTCTGCGCAGGGCGGCGGGTCGCCAACGCGTTCGCCATCCCTACAGACGCAGGCAGCCCCGCGCAGGTTCGCCAAAAAATGAATTGAATCGCTGCAGTGCCCAAACTGGCACCGCGCCAAGTCCCCGTTTCCGTCAGCGACCTTCGACTTGATCCCAGCCCAATCCTGCCAGGCACAGCCCGATCTCACGGCCCTTGCCCGACACGGTGTGCGAGCCGACGACACACACGCGGCCGCCTTCGAGCGCGATGACGCGCGGAGTCGCGAAGTCGCAGGCCTGTGGCTCCGGACCGAAGGAAAAACGCACCGGCGGGCCGAGCGGCTGGGCCTTCGCGGAAAAACGTCGGCCGACAATTCGGGCGGAATTCGAGAGGTCATCCTGCCAGACAGCGACCAGCGATCCATCGCTCGCGCGCGTCAGACTCGGGTCCCTCTGGCCGCCGGAACGCGGCGAGAGCGCCAAGGGTCGCGAAAGCGGCCTTCCGTCGCTGTCGTAGGTCCGCGCGAAAACATCGCAGTCGGACTCCTCGCCGCTGGTCCAGGCCAAGGCGAAACCTTCGCCGACAGCAGCGATCGCGGGCGAGTGGTCGGAGTCGCGCCACATGGTCTCGAAGGAGAGCTGGCGCAGTTCCGGCTCGAGGCGCTCGGAAAGCACGTGCGCCGCCAGCCGCCGGGCGCGAACCCGCGGTTGGAAATCCCAAACGACCGCGAGGCGCCCGTCGTCGAGTTGCGCGAGCGCGGGATGCGCGAGGCGCGAGCCCCAAGCAACGCTGCGCGGCGCGCTGCTCGTGCGCCCGTCGAGGTCGAGCTCTGCAATGCGCAGCTCCGAGCGACCGTCTTCCTCGGACGCGCGCGGATTCGCGCCGGTCTTTGGCGCTGATCGCACCCAAGCCAAGACGAAACCGCGCTCGCCGCGCAGCGCCACGATCGAGGGCGCGAACGTCGTCGGCACCACGGAGTCGTCCGATTCGACTTCGACCGCCGGCGCGCTGGCGCGCAGCGCTCCATCGGCTCCAACTTCGATCGCCTGCGCGAAAACGTTGGGGCCCGACAAACCCGCGCCGATCCAGGCGACCAATCCGTGGCCCGACGGCTGCATGGCGATGGCGGGATGCCTGCCCACAGCGCGTCTTTTGTCGTCCGCGATCGCACTTTGCTCCGCGCCGTCTCCGACTTCGGCCGGAAGGAACAATTCGGTAGCGCTCAGCTTGCGCTTCGTGGTCATGCCGCGCACACCGATCACGGATGGGCCGAAACGATTCTCGGTCCAGGCAATCGCGCCGACTTCCGTGGCCACGGCAGCCGCGGGCTGATCCTGGACTGCGCTGCCGCTGCCTTCGAAGAGCAAGCGTCGCGGGCTGAGTTCCGCTCCGCCGAAACGGCTGCACTGCACGAAGACATCGACGAGCACGTTGTGTCGCTCCGTCCAGAGAAAAGCGCAGCGGCCCGCGTTGAACACGAGTCGCGCCGCGATCACCCCGGTGTCGGCGGGACACAGATCCATTCGCGTGACCGCGAAGGCCTCTGCCGCGGAGCCGACCCACAAGGCAGCAAGCCCGCCCACGTTGGGCTGAACGATCGCACAAGGTCCGCGCGGACCGGCCGCCAGTTCTGCGGCACTCCACGGCTCTTCGAACAGCACGACGTCGGCGCGATCCGCTGCACCGCCGCGTTCGAGGTGGCGCAGCACCAGTCGATTCTGCTTGCGCAGCATGAGCCACCAGCCGGCGCCGGACGCGGAAACGTCGGCGGCGAAACCGCACACTTTTCCAGGGCCGCAGTCCGCGTAGAGCCGTTCTGCCGGCCCGAGCTCCGCGTAGACGATGATGTTGCCAGGAGAATCAAAGGCGCAGGCCAACGCTCCGTTCGCGTCGAGCGCAAGCCTCGGCCCCGAGGTTGCCGGCTGCTCGCGCCGGCCGATGACCTCCTCGCGGACCAGCGCTGAATTCGTGGGATTCAATTCTCGCAACAGCACGCGGCCGCGCGAATTCGAAGCGACGTAACCGGCCAACTCTGACCAGACCAGGACGGGTCGCGGCCCCAGCGGCGCAGCGCTGCCCGCGGCGTCCGGCTCGGCTGCGCGCGGAACTGGAATCTGGAGACTCCAGACGGGAGCGCTCGCGACGCCTTCCGAATCCCAAAAGCGGCCGCGCAGCGCGGTCGCGCGATCCCCGGCGTCGAGCCAGATCGCGCCGAGCCGCGTGCGCGGAGCGATTGCGAACGTGGCGTCCCATTGCCCCTTGCCGCTCGCGGTCTCGTCAAGGCGCTCGGGCGCAGAGCGCGGCGCGAGGTCGCGATCGAGCCGCTGCCACAGAAAACTGCGTGCGCCGTCGCGTTCGTCGCTGACGAGAACCGCGAAGCCATCGGCCAACGCAGCGATGCTCGCGAGGTCCGTGCGCGAGCGACCGGTTGTGTCCATGTCCACGCTGGCCACCGCGAACTCGACATGGCGCGCGAGCGCAGGCAGGTCTCCCGGCACGCCCTCGGACTGTTCGACGTCCTCGCGCGCCAGCGCGGGGGGGCCCTTGTCTGCGCCGCCTTGTTTGCGACCGCGCTCCTGCCCCGGCGCTGTCGTCCGGGGCGCGTCCGGCGGCGTCGGCCGCTGAGTCGACGGACTCGCGACCAGACCGGCGGTCAGAAGGAGCGTTGAAAAAATCATCGTGCGCAACTCCATTGAAACGCCTGCGCCGGCGTGTTCCAAGCTGCGCCCAGGCGATTCGCGCGACTCAGCGAGCCGTCTGGTCGAACTTCGGGCCGACGATCTTCACGCGCACGTCGGTGCTCTTCGAGCGCCGGCAGTCGACCCACACCGCCGCGAATCCGCCCCCGGCCAGCGCGGCGATGCGCGGAATGACGCGATTTTCGTTCAGCACGGCGTCGCGTTCGTTCAGCGTGAGCACGGGGCCGAGCAGCACGGCCTGAGCGCCCGCCGTCGACTTCGTGACCCGCCGCACGTAACAGTGGTCGTAGGCCGACAGATCGTCCTCGAAGGCCACGATCAGCGAGCCGTCGACCAGACGCACGATCGACGGCCAATCCTGTTCGTTCATGCGCGGCGAAATCGGGACCAGCGGGCTCGCCACGACACCATCCGCATCGAAAAGGCGCAGGAAAACATCGCGGCTGTGCTGCTTGCCACCAGTGAAAGCGATCGCGAATCCACCGCCGGGAAGCGCGGCCAGCGCCGGGTCCCAGTCATCGCCGAACAAGCTGAGCGGCGGCTCCACCAGCGCGCGATTCGCTTCGAACGCGGGACCGAGCACGCGTGCGCGCACAGCCTGATTGCCCGCGCCTGGTACGGTGATGTCCCACGCCACCGCGAGCGTTCCGCCTTCGAGTTCAGCGAGCGCAAGATGCTGGCAGAGCGGATGTTCGAAGATCAGCACCGGCTCGCCCATGCCGCGGCCTCCCGCCAGCACGCGGCGAACGAACACGCCGCGATCCTTGCGCCCGAACGCGACGGCGTAGCCGTCGCCGAAGGAACAAACGTCGAGGTCGGCCTTGAACGTCGGCGGCGCATCTTCGCCGGCGTCGAGTTCGAGCAGTTGCGACTGCGGCTTCCCGGCCGCATCGAAGGCCTGTCCCAAGAGGCGGTAGCCGCGCTTCTCCATCTGCTTCCAGACCAGCAGGAAACCGCCGTCGGAAGCGACGGCGATGGCCGGCTCCGAAGGCTCGCCGGTGAGTACGAGGGTCTGCGCTGCCGGAAGGCTGATGCGCGGCGTCAGCGCGAATTCGTCGCACAGGAATTGACCGTTGGCGCCGATCCAGCGCGCCATCAACTGATTCTCGCCGCTGCGCGCATCGAGCCACGCGATCGCGGCGCGATCGCCGCCGTGCGACGCGATCCGGCCGTGATTCTGGGCCGAACTGGCTTCGTCGGTGTTCCAGCGCGCGGCCGCGGAGCAGGCGCCGTCCGCGTCCAGCGTACGAAGCCAGACATCGCTGAGCTTCGCGACGCTGCCGGTCCAGGCGACCAGCGCGCGATCCCCCGCTCCCGCCACGCGCAGATCTCCGGCGACGGTGCCGGCAACATCGAGCTTGGCGAGCGGCTGTGGCCGCGGCTCGGCCGCACTCGGATCGAGCGTGAGCAACTCGACCGCGCCGCCGGCGTGCTGGACGCTGATCAGAAAACGCGCGCCGTGCGTGGCGACGTCGCACGATTCGCGCGGCGAGATGCCGAGCTCGAGGCTGCGTGGATTCTGTCCTGCGGCTGCGAACTCGATCAGCCTATGGCCTGCGCTCGTCTGCACGAGCGCCCAGCAAGCCGCGGAACTTCCCGGAGCGGCGACGAGTCGTTCGAGCACGCCCACGCCGCGGAATTGCCGTGAAAATTCAGCGTCGCCGATCAGCGCAGACTCGACGCCTTCGCGCGTCGTCCAAGCGCAGACGATGCCGCTCTTCGCCCCGGACTGCGCTCGGCTCGCGCACAGTCGCAGCGGGCCAGAGAGCGGCCGCTCCGGACTCGAGAGGTTCAACGCCTCTCCGATGAGTGCACCGCTGGGTTGAAAGCGTTGGATCCAGAGCGTCCCGCTTTCACCCCAGGCCACAACGCCCCATTCCTCGTTCAAGGCGATCGCAGGCAGGCGCAGTCCGCCGCCCGACCTACGTCCCTCGCTCGCGGCGCTGTCGCCAAAGGCACTCGCTCGGCCCGCAGGCTGCGCCGCGGCGCGCGAATCCTGGATCAAAGTCGGAGTGCCGTGAAATCGGCCGGATGCGTCGAAGGTGCGCAGTTTCAGGCTCTGCGCGGAGGACCCTGACGAATACCAGACGAACGCACCGTTGCCCTGCGAACTGAGCGCTATCGCCGGTTCGAGTTCGCGCGACGACGATCCTTCGGGGTACAGCGCGCGCTCCGGCTCGAGCGCGGAACCGGCCTGGTCGACACGGCCGAAATACAGGCCTGCGTTGCCGTCGCGCATGTCGCGCCAGATGCCGACGAAACCGTGCCCTGGCGCTCCTGCGACATCGAGCAATTGATGCATCGCGCGGCCCTCTAGATCGCCGTGGACCAGCGTGTCGGGAAGCACGACGTCGGCGAGCTGCGGACGCACACTGCCGTAGATCCCTGGATCCTGGGGCAGCGTGTCCGCCTCGCGCTGGGGTGGCAGGTCTGAAACATGGGGCGCTGGTTGCGGCGCGGAAGGAACCTGAGCCAGGCACAGCGCGGCGTAGGAGACGATCAGCAGGTACGGGGGCAGCATATTCTTGGCGGAACTCGGGTCGCGGAGGCGGATGAAAGGCGCATGCGAGGGTCACGGATCATGACGGATCGTTGAGACTTGGAGCTTCGAGATTTCAGCTTGCCCCCCCACAGTCCGGCAAGTCCGTGGTAGACCTTGGAGCAGCTCCCAAACTGCATCGCTCGCGCTCCTGCTCAGCACCTTGACTCAGATGCAGACGAACGCCGACCGCGCCTCTTCCGTCCCAGTCCCTCAACTTGCGCATCAGCCACTGCGCGCAGTGCCCAACTCGGCGGTGTCCGTGTTGGTGCTGCTCGTCGTGGCCGTACTCGTTGCCATAATCGTCTGGCCACTTTGACGGCCAGGCGCGGACGTGTCACGCCCCGAGCAGCGTGGGAATTTCTTGGTAGGCGGGAAAACGCTTGAGCTGTTTCTTCGAGAACAGGGCGCGATCATCGACGCGCACCTCGAACGCGCCCCCTGAGCCTGGAATCAGCTCAATTTCGCAGCCCTCGAACGCCTTCGTCAGTTCGGCAGCCAGACCGGCCGCCTGCGGTTCGTAGTTTCACTGGGTGCAGTACTCGATCGAAACTTTCATCGGATCTCCGGGTTACGGTTGAGTCGCAGGGTCGGTCGCAGCTTTACGATGCCCGCCGCAGAACTCTGCGGAGTCCGGATCATGGGAAACGCGACCATGCGCCTCAAGCACTCCCGGCCCATTGAACATGCAGGCGCGCTAGCGGCCATGTTCCCCCCGCTAGCCTCAATCGCGGCCTGTTCCCCAAGTTCCGCCACGGCGAAGCCCATGGCCGGAGGTTCGGGAGTAAACTCAAATCGCAGGAATCGCTGTCGCGGGTGCCCTCGGGCCGGCGCGAGCGTTGCTCGAACACCTCAGGGGCAATCCCAGCCCTCCCATCTCTCTCTCGCGATCCCCATAAGTTACCTCCACTATCCACACCATGAAGAATCGTTCCCTCACGGGGCTGTCGGCCCTGATCGCGCTCAGTGTATTTGCACACGCGCAGGCCATCGACAGCTCAGCGCCCAAGGGCCTGGACAACGTTCAGCTCGAACTCGACGCCTGGCGCGCCGAGCACGGAGCCAGCTGGCAGGTCAAGTTCGACAATTCCTTCGGCTACGCCCGCTTCCTTTATGGAGGCAATGCGGCCCCGGCGTTCACGCCTCGTCAGGACGCCGACTTCCTGGCGCTCGGCCGTCAAGTTGCGCGCGACACGTTCAAGCTGCACGGCATCGAGGCCTCGACGCTGGTCGACGACTCGGTCGTGTTCCTGCCGCTGAGCAACGCGGGTTCGAACGACAAGCTGACGGCCCAGTTCCGTCAGATGGTCAACGGCGTGCCGGTCGAACTCGGATTCTTCAACGTGCTCTTCGATCTCAATGGCCGCGTGCTCTCGGTCGACACCACCGGCATGCCGGGAATCGCGGACATGCTGACCAGCCCGGCGATCTCGACCGAGCGCGCCAGCCAGATCGCGCTCGAGCGCTTCTACGCCGAGACCGGATTCGCAGCGACCGACATTGACCTTGCGGAACTCGTGATCTTCAAGAACATGAGCGGCGAACTGCCCCAGGCAGTGCTGTGCTGGAAGACGACAGCCCAGCTTCTCGACGGCGAGTCCGAAGCGCAGGGCTTCACGTACTTCATCGACGCGAATACGGGACGTCAGGTCGGACGCGAGAACGCGATCCACCATTTCGACGTCGGCGGCACAGTGAGTTCGCTGGCCTCGCCGGGCACGAAGCCCGATGAACCTTCGAACCTGCCCGCGGCGATCGCCATGCCGAGGATGACGATCACCAGCGCCCAGGGCAACGCCCAGAGCGACGCGGCCGGCAACTTCAACATCGTCGGCGCAACGGCGCCCTTGGCGGTGACGTTCCGTTTCGTTGGCCCCTTCGCGAACGTGACCGGGGGCTATGTGACCGCGCCCGTCTTGGGGCTGGCCGGTGGCAACAACGTGGTGATGAATTCGCCCGCCGCTGCGCTCGTGACTGCGCAGGCCAACGGGTTCAACTGGACGAACAAGCTGCGCGATTGGACGCGCACAGTGAACCCCGCCGACCCGATGAACGATTTCCTGGCGCAGGTCAATGTCAACCTGGGCGGCACCTGCAATGCGTTCTTCAATGGTTCGTCGACGAACTTCTACACGGCCGGCGGCGGCTGCGTGAACACGTGTTACGCCGACGTGGTCGTGCACGAAACCGGGCACTGGCTCAACGTCAAGTACGGCAGCGGCAACGGGGCTGACGGCTTCGGCGAAGGCAACGCCGACAACTTCGCGCTGTACGTGACCGACCAGCCGATCCTCGGCGCGGACTTCCAGGGCGTCGGCAGCCAGATCCGCAACGGCAACAACACGCGCCAGTTCTGCGGCGATGCGTCGCCCGGCTGCTACGGCCAAGTGCACGCCGACGGCGAAGTCTTGATGGGCGCTTGCTGGAAGGTGCGCGTCAACCTCAAGAACTCGCTCGGCGCGGGCCCGGGCGCAGTCGCCGCGAACACGATCTTCAATGCTTGGATGGTTGGCTACAACGACACTCAAATCAAGACGATCGTCGAGGTGCACTGGCTGACGCTGGACGACAACGACGGCAACATCGGGAACGGCACGCCGAACTTCACGGCGATCGAAGGCGGCTTCCGCCAGCAGGGTTTCCCGCAGATCGCGCTGGCGGGCGTCGGCATCACGAACGTCACGAACCTGCCGGACACGACCGACACGAGCGGACCCTATGTCGTCAACGCCGACGTCACGGCTCTGCTCAATCCGCCGCTGACCGTCGTGCAGCTGAAGCACCGCGTCAACGGTGGCGCGTTCGTGACGACCGCAATGAACCTGGTGGCGGGTACGACCTACACGGCCGCCATCCCGGGGCAAGCCTGCCCGAGCGGCGTCGAGTACTACGTGACCGCCACGAACAACGCCGCGCAGAGCGGAGT
The DNA here is from genome assembly GCA_031388685.1 of Planctomycetota bacterium. Lineage (GTDB taxonomy): Bacteria > Planctomycetota > UBA1135 > UBA1135 > JADJQU01. Next base: position 357 of record JANMRV010000386.1, on the reverse strand, counting down.
GTTCCCGCTGACCGCTCCAGGATCGGGCCTGCTCGACTTCGTCGTCGGCACAGCGAGCACCACCTTCAGCGACAACTTCCAGACCAGCCAGGGTTGGGTTGCTTCGTCCGTCGGCGCCACCTCCGGCTTCTGGGAACGTGGCGTCCCGGTCAACGACCCGGCCTGGGCCTATGACCCGGCCAGCGATGGCGACGGTTCCGGCCAGTGCTACCTGACGCAAAACGCGCTGGGCAACACCGACGTCGACGGCGGCACGGTGACGCTGACGTCCCCGGTGCTCGACATGTCATCGGCGGCATTCACGCTCAGCTACCGCTACTACTTGAACCTGAGCGTCGCGGGCGGCGTCGACCGCCT
>JANMRV010000374.1:0-14054 GCA_031388685.1 Planctomycetota bacterium | reverse complement strand
GGCAACCGTGCTCCAGTCGATGTCGGTGGGCTGATAGCCACCCTGCTGTTCGATTTCCAGCCAACGGGCCGGCAGATCCAGTTGCAGTTCCTCCATCGTGCGCTGTACCAGACCTTCGAGTCGCACGCGGACTTCGCCGATGCGAATCTCCAGCTTGTGAAGTTCCTGGGCAATCTCCGCCTGTTGCGCGGCCACCTTGTCAACCTCACCCTGCAATACCGACACCTTCGCGCCCAGTTCTTTAACCTCGACCGTCAGCACTTCGACCATCCCCGCTTTCCAATCGTGCGCCAGTTGGGTGCGCTTGAGCACCATCAATTGATGCACTTTCACGCCACTCACCCCGCTCCTCGCCAGCACCGCCGCCGTCCGTCTCGCGCCCTCGCGTCCATCGCCCGGCAGCCCGAGAATCGCGTGCCCAATCACCGTCAATCCCGCTGACTTCGCTCGCGCCACCGCGACTTCGAAATCGCCTACGGTGTGCAGCCGATTGATCCGCGTCAGCAACTCGTCGTCCGCCACTTCGAGCCCCAATTCGACCCACACCGGCAGGCGCCGATTCCAGCGCCCTAAGATCTCCAACGCGTCCTTCGACAGCGTATCCGGTCGCGTAGCCACAGAAACCGCCACGACCGGCCCACCGCGCTCGGCGAGATGCGGTTCGAGAATCGCCAGCACCGCCTCGAGCCGCGCCGGCTCGACGTACGTATTAGAATACGACTGGAAATACGCGATGACCCCCAGATTCTCCTCGCGCCCCGCCATGCGCTCGAGACCCTGCTTCAATTGAAGTTCGAGATCCCGTCCCTCGCGCAGCGCGCCGGTCCCCGACCCTTCGACGTCGCAATAAATGCATCCGCCGCGGCCCTTCGTCCCATCGCGATTGGGGCAGCTTGAGCCCGCGTCGAGCGCGACGCGGTGCACGGGCCTGCCGAACTGCGCCTCGAGCCAGGGCGAAAGTGTGCGAAAGGGCAGCGACTCGGTCATCGCGGCCCAGCATACTCGCTGGCTATCCTCTCCCTGCTCCGGCAAGCACCATGACCACCGCGGACTTTCAGATCCAGCCGATCGTGATCGGGACCGCGGGTCATATCGACCACGGCAAGTCGAGCCTGGTGCGCGCGCTGACCGGCATCGATCCTGACCGATTGAAGGAGGAGAAGGAGCGCGGGCTGACCATCGACCTGGGTTTCGCGCCGCTCCTGCTGCCCGACGGACGCACGGTGGGCATCATCGACGTGCCCGGCCACGAGCGCTTCATCCGCAACATGGTCGCGGGAGCGACCGGCATTGACCTGGTCATGTTGGTCGTCGCCGCAGACGACGGCGTGATGCCGCAGACGCGCGAGCACCTGCAGATCATGGGCCTGCTCGGAGTTCAGCACGGCCTGGTGGTGCTCAACAAGGTCGACATGGTTGCAAGCGATCTCGCCGACCTGGCCGAGGAGGACATCCAACTCGCGGTCGTCGGAACTTTCCTCGAGGGCGCGCCGATCGTGCGCGTCAGCGCGACTCTCGGCACGGGCATCGAAGAATTGAAGCGCGTGCTCTTCGAGCGTATCCAGGCCGCGCCGCCGCGCTCCAGCGCAGGTATTTTCCGCATGCCGATCCAGCGCGTCTTCAGTGCGAAAGGATTTGGCACGATCGTCACCGGCATTCCGACCAGCGGCGAGATCGCCATCGGCCAGGAGATCGAGATTCTGCCTGTGGGGCTGAGCGGCCGCGTGCGCGGCATCCAGGCCTACGGTCGCACGACCGATCGCGCGCGCACCGGCCACTCCAGCGCGCTCAACCTGACCGACGTCGATCATCACGCTGTCGCCCGCGGTATGGTCGCGGCGACTCCGGGCTTCTTTTCGCCGGTGCGCATGGTCGGCGCCAGGCTCGCCGTGTCGCGCGATCTCGACCGGCCGCTCGCCGATCGCACGCCGATCCGTCTGCACACGGGCACGGCCGATCCGCTGGGCGAGATCGTGTTGCTCGACGCGCAGGCGCTGGAGCCGGGATCGACGGGCCTGGTGCAGCTGCGCCTGGAAGAACCGATCGTCTGCGCCCCGGGCGATCGCTTCATCCTGCGTCTCGCGTCGCCGTCGATCACGCTCGGCGGCGGCGTGATCCTCGAAGAATCGAAGTACCGGCTCAAACGCTTCAAGGGCTTCGTCATCGACGAACTCTCGCACCAGGAGCAGAGCCTTTCGACGCCGGTGGCCTTGCTCGAAAGCGTGCTCGCGCGCGCGGGCTTCGAGCCGCCCTCGCTGCACGAGTTGTCGCAGGCGATCAAGCGCTCGGACGCGGAGACGGCCAAGTACCTTGCGGAACTGGAGGCGCAGAAACGCGTGGTCGTACTCGACGTCGGCGGCGCCGAGCGGCGGCGCTGGATGCACGCCGACCGTCTGGGCGAAGCGCTGGCGAAATTGAAGACGGCGATCGCGGAGTGGTTTTCGCAGAATCCGTTGCGTCAGGTGGTCGAGACGCTGGAGCTCAAGCGCGTCACCGAATTCGATGCCGATCTGCTCGGCGCGCTCCTCGCGCAAGAAGTTTCGCGCAAGACCTTGAGCGTCGAAGCGGGGGGGCTGGTGCGTCCCGCGGGCAGAGCCCTCAAGCTCGATGCCGCGACGGTCGAACGCCGCGCGAAGATCGTCGCCGCCTTCGAAGCCGCCGGCTTCGCGCCGCCGTCGCCGGAAGAACTGTCCGCGTCGCTCTCGATCGCGCCGCAGGAGTTGACACGTCTTTTGTCGATGCTCGTCGACGAATCCGCGATCGTGCGCGTTAACAAGGAGATCCTGCTGCCGCGCGCGAGAATCGAGCAGGCCAAGGCTTCGATCACAGCGAATTGTCAGAAGCACGGTCACTTGGAGATCCCCGCGCTGCGCGACGAACTTGGGACGAGCCGCAAGTACCTGATCCCGCTGCTCGAATACTTCGACACGCAGGGCCTGACGATCCGCCAAGGCGCGAATCGCGTGCTGCGCAAGCGCTGACACTCGCTACTCGATGAACACCCACTTCGAGTCGCGCCCGAACTGAAAGGCGAACGTAGGGTAGCGGCTCTCCTCGGGTTTCATGCCCCTGATTGCCCCACGCCCGCCGAACGAATCCTACTTCTTGCTGCTCAGCTCCTTGGCGCTGCGGCGCGCCGCGAGCATGCCGATGCGCGCGCACCAGCCCATGTTCCAGGGCTCCTTGTCGGTCGTGTTCTCCGGCGTGTCGCCCGCGGAGTGGTAGTAGTTGTCGTAATCGACATTGACTTTGTCGCGATCCTGCCAGGATTCGCCGGGCATCCCGGGGGTGCGCTTTTGCTCGTCGGGTTTGTCCCAGGCGCTGGTGAACAAGGTCAGCGCGGGCCGCGCGCTTTTCTTGAACAGCTCGCTCTCGCTGAACACGTAGCTGTCGGTTCCTCCCAGGCTCTTGTTGGTCGCCCAGCGTTTGGGAAAGCCTGCGTGGCCGCCGTGGTCGGCGAGTACCGCGAGCACCGTCCTCACCAGCGGCACATTCGCCGCCACGTCGTCGGGCTCGATGTTGAACTGATCGGCGCCCGAACCGAAACCGGCCTGGTCGTAGTTGAGGACCGCGAGCACGGCGCCGTCCTTGTCGCCGACTTTGAGCAAATTTCTGCTGGAAAAGATCTCCGAGCCCCAGACCGCGAAACGCACTTCGCGTTCCGGCGCTTCGACGAGCTTCGTGTCGATCGCTTTCTGCCACGCGCCGGCGATACCGAGCAAAGTCGCGACACCGCTGGCGTTGTCGTCCGCTCCGGGCCCGCCGGCGTCGCTGTCGCCATGGGCGCAGAACAGCACATGATCCTCGCTCCACGCGGGCGCTTTCGATCCGCGCGCGGCAATGCGCGCGACAACGGTCTTCGGCGAACTTTTCGCGATCTTCGCCTCGAGCGCGTATTCGATTTCGATCGCGCCTTCGCTTGCGAGCGTCTGCTCGAGCCACTCCGCATCGGGCCGCGACAATCCAAAGACCGCCGCGGGATTGTCGGCGCCCTCGCGCAAGTGCGAGATGCGCGGATAGGCTCCGTCGATCGTCGTGTTCTTGCCGACCAGGATCACCGCGGGCGATTTTTCCTTCTCGAGCGCCTTGGGCATGCGATCGCAGAACAGCGCCACACCGGGCTTCACTTCTTTCGACAACGTCGCGTGGCCCTTCGTCGTCGGCGAAAACCCATAGGGCCAGGCCGACGCCAACGCGTGGCGTTCCTTGCCGCGCACGGCGACGACGCTCCAGTTCGACTCGGCGTGACACCAATGCGGCGGATCGACGACCACGCGCGCGTCGAGGCCGAGTTCCCTGAAGCGCTTGCTCAGATACTCCGCGGCCATGTCGCCCGATTCGGTGCCGCCCATGCGCGGGCCGAGCTTGCACAGCTCGCGCACTTCCTTCTGAAGTGACGGCTCATCGACGAGCGCTGCGAGGCGCGCCTCCAGCGCAATTTCTTCCAATTCGGGCCCGGCCTTCGATGCGGTCGGACCAGGGGTCTGCAGGGCCAGAAACAGGCAACACGCGGCGAGGTGGTTCATGGGGGGCCTTGGCAGGCCCGTACAGTATGCCTGGGGGGGCTAGCCAGGCGAGGCCGGATGATCCCGAGGAGCGCCTTTGGATCGGCCCGGCCCGCGGCCGATACAGCCCGCGCACGCCCGTGGTCTCCGGACTCCGCGCGCGGCCTGTTCGGACGGCGCGCCGCGCCTTGTTCGCACAGGTTCGCGGCGACTCCTCACAGGGATCACGCGTGCTTCCCATGGCAGACACATCCAACGACGCACGGCGAGCACAAGGCAATCGTCCGGCCGACAACTCGACGCATGCCACCGCTGCGAGCATTTCGGCACAGAAGAACTGGCAGGGCAGCAACGAGGCCGAGGACTTCCTCGGGCTCAATGCAGGACCGCCCGCGGCACCGGTCGCAGCGCAGCGCGCAGTCCCGCCCAGCAAGCCGGTCAACGAAGCCAGCTGGCTGATGGACTCCGAGCCCTCCGCGCCTGAAGTGGTTCAAAGAGCTGAGGTCCAAGCGCCCGAGGACGAATACGAGGAGGCCTACGAGGAACCCTACGAGTCTGAGGCGTCTGCTGAGGATTCGGGCGATGACGGATCGCTGCGCGCCCCTGCCGTGCTCGACGCCTCCTGGACCGAACCGCGCGCGAAGCCTGCATCGAACAAGCGGCCAATGCTGCTCGCTGCCGGTGCCGTCGTAGTCCTGGCTGCCGCGGCATTCACGTTCCTGCGCATGAGTCGTCAGGGCCAGACGGCGTCCAATTCCGTTACGGAAGTTGCGCAGGCGAAGTCGCCGCTCGAACTCAAGCAGCCCAAGCAACCCGCCACCAACGACTTGGAAATGCCCAAGTCGCCGACCTCCTCCGCGCGTGACAGTGGATCGGCTCGCCTGCCGGTCGACCGCGCGGGGAACACGCAGCCGATCGCGATTCCGGAAGTCGTCGCGATCACCGCCAACGAGCTCTCGCCGCCCGCGGAAGTCGAGCAGCCGGCGCCCAAACCGCAAGCGCCCGCGCCGCAGCCGCTGGCAATCGCGCCGCAGCCGAAGGCCGTGGCCGCTCAGGTGGTCGAGGGGCCCTCGCTGGAAATGCTGAAGGGCCTTGTCAATTCCATGCGTGGCAAGATCGTTCGCGGGGAGTACGCAGAGACCCAGACTGCCTTCGACAAGATCGAAGGCCACCTGGCATTGGCGGAAAGTGATCCGTTGCGCCGGGACTTCATCAGCGAGTTGCGCCGGCTCGACGCGCAGGCTGCCGAACTCGCGGCTTCCGAGAATTCGCTGAGCGACCCGAAAGCTGCGAGCCTTGCAGGCGCAGCTTTGTCGCCCGCGAAGCCGTCGGTCGGGCCGCCAAACGCCAATCCCACAACGGCTCGCCCGAAATCCCAGACCCCGATCAAGCCGATGCCCGCAGCGGACAAGTCGGCCGCACTCGTAGCCTCGGCCAGCGTGCCGGAGACTTCGCCGGAGACTACGGTTGCCACAAAGTCGGCCAAGGCACCTGCTTCCCATGCCGCGCTTCCGTCGTCGGAAGTCGGTTCCGGGAGCGCTGTCAACTCGGCTGGCTCGGAGCACGCTGAGGTCGCCCCCGCGGAACTCGTAGCGGCCGCGTCCGCAATCTTGCCCACCGAGACAGCGCGCGTGCGCGTGCTCAACTCTCGCACTCAACCGATCGGTGAGGGAAGCAGCCCGCGACCGAGTGCCGACGATCATCTGACGGCAGTACCCACCGAAGCGCCGAAGCTGGCACCCACAGACCTCGCGCCTGATGTTGCCTCCCTGGCTCTGCCCGTTGCAGCTCCCGTGACCACACCGGCGCCTGCCGTTGTTCCGAGTGAGCCCGTGCAGACGGCGGCGGTCGCGAGCCGCGAGGGCTCGCTCGAGGCGGCCGATGTGCTGCTTCCGCCCGCGCCCATCAACGGCGTAAGGATCGCGCAGGGCAAGGACATGGACACCATCTGGACGGGCGAAACCGTCCCGATGGACCGCGTGAACGCGCCGGTCAAGGTGATGACACCGCTCGTCGGAAACGTGCGCGTCACCCTGAAGAGCAAAGAGATCTTCGAGGGCCGGCTCTACGCCGTCGGCGAGAATTCGGTCTGGATCGAAGGGCTTTTCGGCCGTATGGGACTCGGCAGCGATCGAATCGCCAGCGTGGACAAGGTCGATCCCGCGCAGGAATCGGGCGCCGCGTCCAAGGATTCGAAGGCGGTGGCGAAAAACGATCGCGTCAGGCTGAAGACCCCGGGCGGACTCGTGTTCGGCAAGCTGATCTCGAGCGATGGGCCCAAGAGCATGGTCGTCACCGACTCCGGGCTGAAGCTGACCGTCGACACGAAGGAACTCGAGTTCGTCGTGCAGCCAGCGAAGGTCGTGATCAAGAAGGCCGCGCCGAAGGGCTGAGCCCGCGCCCGCAGCCGGGGTAAGCAGAGCCCGAACATTCCGGGTCGTTTCTTGGGGAGCCATTCCGGATACATTCCGGGGATGCAACCCAACTCCGTCCGGCGTTCCCCGCTGCCGGCCCTGATCGCATGCTCGTTGTGTTCCTGCGTGAGCGCGGAAATTCCCGTGCCGACGATCGTCAGCCAGACGCCTCCCGCGCAAGCCAGCGGCGCGCAGCCGGACGCGGTCATGCTGCGCTATCCCGATGTCAGCGCCAGCGAAGTCGTCTTCGTCTACGCCGACGACCTGTGGCTCGTGCCGCGCGAAGGCGGAGTGGCGCGTCCGCTCGCTTCTCCCGCAGGTCTGGAGACTCTGCCGCGATTCTCGGCCGATGGGAAGTCGATTGCATTCGTTGGCAATTACGACGGGAACAAGGATCTGTACACGATGCCCAGCGCGGGCGGAATTCCGTTGCGGGTGACGCAGCACCCCTCCGCTGAAACGCTGTGCAACTGGACCATTGACGGCAAGCTGCTCTTCTTCACCAACGGACTCGCCGGCCGCGATCGCATGGTCGAACTGTTCACGGTCCCCGCGAGCGGCGGACTGCCGCTGAAATTGCCGGTGCCCTATGGCGCCTTCGCCGACATCTCCGAGGACGGCCGCTGGCTCGCCTACACTCCGCACACCACCGACACCCGCACCTGGAAGCGCTACCGCGGCGGGATGTCGACGGACATTTGGCTCTTCGATCTCAAGACGCACGCGTCGGTGCGCGCGACGGACTGGGAGGGGACCGACACCGCGCCGATGTGGCATGGCGGTGTGCTCTATTACCTGTCCGACGACGGACCGTCGCATCGGTTGAACCTGTGGGCCTTCGATCCGGCGACGAAGAAACACCGCCAGCTGACGAACTTCGCGGACTTCGACGTCAAATGGCCTGCGCTGGGACCTGGTTCGAATGGCCAGGGCGAGATCGTCTTCCAGCACGGGCCGGAACTCGCGTTGTTCGACCTGGCGACTTCCACGGCGCGCTCGGTGCAAGTCACGATTCCCGGCGCGCGGCCGAAACTTCGCCCGCGCGCGGTCGATGCCGCGAAGTTCATCGACAGCTGGGATCTCTCGCCTAGCGGCAAGCGCGCCATCGTGTCCGCGCGCGGCGACGTCTGGTCGTTGCCGGCGAAGGACGGCAGTCCGCGCAACCTGACGCGCAGCTCAGGCGTCGCCGAGCGCGATGCTTGCTGGAGCCCCGACGGCAAGTGGCTGGCCTGGCTCTCGGACGCGAGCAACGAATACGAAGTCATGGTCGCACCGGCCGACGCTTCGAGCGAAGCGAAGGCCATCACCGAGGGCGGCACCATGTTCCGCCGCCTGTTGTGCTGGTCGCCGGATTCCAAGTACCTCGTGTTCAGCGACAAGACCGGATCGATGTACCTGCAGCCCGCGGCCGGCGGCGCGGCGCGGCTCTTGATGCGCGACACCTGGGCGGGCGACCTGATCTCGAGCGTGCCCAGTTTCTCGCGCGACAGCCGCTTCATCGCCTTTGCCAACTCCGACGAAGCGACCGGCGTTCCGCGCATCGTGATCGCAGAGGTGGAGGGCGGCGCTTCGCACCTCGTGACCGCGGGCATGTTCGACGATGCACTGCCGCATTTCGACCGCAAGGGCGACTACCTCTACTTTCGCCGCCGCGCCAATTTCCAGCCGCTGTATGGCGAGCTCGATCAGTCGTTCGTCTACGCCGCGAGCGAGCAGCTCTTCGTCGTGCCGCTGCGTGCCGACCTGAAGTCGCCCTTCGCGCCCAAGAGCGACGAGGAGGGCGCTGACACGCAGGCGAAGGACGCCGAAAAGGAAAAGGAGAAGCAGGACGCCGAAACGGATGCGGGCAAGGCCGCGAAGGAAGCCGACAAAGCCTCGGAGGAAAAAACGCCTGAAAAGCCGGTGGAAATCGCCTTCGACGGCTTCGAACGGCGCGCCGTGCTGCTGCCGGTGGATGCGGGTGTGTTCTCGCAACTCGCGCTCAATTCCGAGGGCGCGCTGCTGTTCGTACGCCAGGGAATTCAGGGCAGCGGGGACGATCCGCGCCTGGAGATCTTCGATGCCTTCGCGGACAAACCGGAAGTGAAGACGCTCAGCGCGGACACGGGCGGTTTTGCGCTTTCGGCCGACGGCAAGCGCGTGCTTGTCCTGGGCGATGGCGGGTCGCAGATCGGCGACGCGAAGGCCGAAGCCAAGTTCGAGAAGCTCGACACTTCGGGGATGTCGGTCGAGATCGATCCGCGCGCGGAGTGGAACCAGCTTTTCGAGGAGGCTTGGCGGTTGATGCGCGATTTCTTCTACGACCCGAACATGCACCGCGTCGACTGGAAGGCGGTGCGCGCGCAGTACGCCGCGATGCTTGCCGATTGCGCCTCGCGCGAGGACGTCAGCTACGTGATCCGCGAGATGATCAGCGAACTCAACGTCGGCCACGCCTACTACAACGGCGGCGACGTCGGCGAGGAGCCGCGCCAAAGCGTCGGCATGTTGGGCTGCGACTTCGAACTTGCCGAAGGCGCGTACAAGATCGCGCGCATCCACGAGGGAGCTGCCTGGGACGGCGACGGCCGCGGGCCGCTCTCGCAACCGGGCATCGACGTCAAGGTCGGCGACTTCCTCTTGGCGGTCAACGGCGTCGCGGTGGATGCCACACGCGGTCCATGGGCCGCTTTCCAGGGCCTGGCCGACAAGGTCGTGACGCTGACGGTCAGCGCGAAGGCAACCCGCGACGAATCGGCGCGCACGGTCCTGGTCAAGCCGCTTGGCAGCGAACGCGACCTGCGCTACCGCGGCTGGATCGAAAAAAATCGCAAGTACGTCGCTGACGCGACGGATGGCAAGGTCGGCTACATCTACGTGCCGAGTACCGGCATCGACGGTCAGAACGATCTCGTGCGTCAGTTGCAGGGACAACTGCGCTGCCAGGCTTTGATCATCGACGAGCGCTGGAACTCCGGCGGGCAGATCCCGACACGCTTCATCGAATTGCTCAATCGGCCCGTGACCAACTACTGGGCGCGCCGCGACGGCGTGGACTGGACCTGGCCGCCGGACGGACACCAGGGCCCGAAATGCATGCTGATCAACGGACTCTCCGGTTCCGGCGGCGATGCGTTCCCGTTCTATTTCAAACAGGCCGGTCTGGGCAAACTGATCGGGCTGCGCACGTGGGGCGGACTTGTCGGACTCTCCGGTGGACCGAGCCTGATCGACGGCGGCAGCCTCAGCGTGCCGAGCTTCGCTTTCTACGAGAACGACGGCAGCTGGGGCATCGAAGGCCACGGCGTCGATCCCGACATCGAAGTGATCGACGATCCGGCGCTGATGTGGCAGGGCGGCGATCCGCAATTGGATCGCGCGATCGCGCTGATGCGCGACGAGCTGGTCAAGCGTCCCTACGTCGCGCCGCCACGGCCGGCGTATCCGGATCGTCACGGCATGGGGTTGGAACCCAAGGACAAGTGAGCGGCGCCGCGTGCGCCGCCGATCAGCGGCTCGTACGTCATCAACAATAAGCATGCTGAATCTCAAGCTCGCGCTCGTTGGCGTCATCGCCGCGCTTGGCGTGGCCGGCAATTTCGCCCTGCAGCAGCAGGGCGGTCGCCTGCTCGACGATCGTTACCACCACCTCGGCAACGACCTCACCAAGGACTGGAAGGAGGCCAGCGAACAACCGGAAGGCAAGCGACTCGACGTCAAGTTCGACGCGCAGGCGAACGCCGGCGAGTGGACGCTGTTCCTCGAGCAACGCAGCATCGACAACGCTTGGCGTGCAAAGCTCAACGACGTCGAATTCGCCTTGCTCAAGCCCTTTCCGGAGTTGGTGGTCCGCAGCTACTCGATTCCGGCGGGCCTGGTGAAGAGCGGCGCGAACGTGCTGTCCATCGTTCCCGACGTGCCCAACGACGACGTCGTGATCGGCAAGCTGCGGCTCTTCGAACAGTCGCTGCGCGAAATGTACGACACCCAGCCGGTGCTCCTGACGGTCGTTGACGAAGCCGGCGGAGCGTTCGTGCCCGCGCGCGTCACGATCGTCGATGAAGCCGGGGTGCCCGCGCCGATCTACTACGCGGAAACGCTGGGCACCGCGGTGCGCGACGGCGTGATCTACGTCTCGAAAAAGGAAACCCGGCTCGAGCTGCCGCGCGGCAAGTACACGAGCTACGCCACGCGCGGCAGCGAGTGGAGCCTTTCCGCTGCACCACTTGAAGTGAAAGCGAAGGCCTTGAACCTGATCGCTCACAAATTGCATCGCGAGGTCGACACGACGGGCTTCCTCGCTGCCGACACGCACTTGCACACTCTGCAGTTCTCAGGTCACGGCGATGCCAGCGCCGCCGAGCGTCAGATCACACTGGCCGGCGAGGGCGTCGAGTTCGCGGTCGCCACCGACCACAATCACAACACCGACTACGTGCCCTTCCAGGAGCGCGCGGAGTTGTCGAAGTACTACACCGCGGTCACCGGCAACGAAGTCACGACCAAGGTCGGCCATTTCAACGGTTTCCCGCTCGATCCCAAGGCCGCACTCCCCGAGCACGAGCTGACCGACTTCCCCAAGATCGTCGAGGGGATCCGCGCGCGCGGGGCCAAGGTCGTGATCCTCAATCACCCGCGCTGGCCGAGCCACGACGACAGCCCGTTCACGAACAACCAGCTGGACAGGGACACGGGTGCGTTCGCCACGGGGCTCGCGCTCACGATGGACGCGACCGAGATGATCAACTCGACCACCGAGGAAAAAGATCCGCTGTTCCTGTTCGCCGACTGGTTCGCGCTGCTCAATCGCGGCGTGCGCATTTTCGCCGTCGGCACTTCGGACTCGCACACAGTGGGGGATCCGGTGGGCCAGGGTCGCACCTACGTCGTCAGCGCGACGGACGATCCGGCGACGATCGACGTGAATGCGACCTGCGATGCGATCAAGAACGGACACACATCGATCGGCATGGGGATCTTCGCGACGGTCGTGGTCCAGGGGAATAGGCGCGAGGCACGCATGGGCGATACGCTCGTCCTGGGCCTGCGGCACCGGCTCTTGGAAGTCGAACCGGTGCACGTCGAACTGCGGGTCCAGGCTCCTTCCTGGATCGTGCCGCGCATAGCGACCCTTTTCGTGAACGGCAGCGCAGTGGAGCAGCGTGCGGTGTGGGCGATCGCCGGCCAGCGCACCGACACGACGATCGACTTCGAGCTCGAATGCGAGCACTGGTCCGATCGCTGGATGGTGTGCGTCGTCACCGGCGATCCAGTGCAGGGACCCGCCTGGCCCACGCTCAATCCCTACACCGTGGCCGCGACCAATCCCGTGTTCATCGACGTCAATGGCGACGGCTGGCTCAGTCCGCGCGCCACTGCGGCACAGTGGCTCGCGTTCAAGAACCCAGAGGCTCTGGCCTCCAGTATGGCGTCGCTCGAGGAAGCGATTTGCATCCAACTGCTCGACCTCTACGCCGAAGGCCTGCGCCAGGCCGGCAGCGACTCCGCCGAACTTCGCAAGCAGGTCCTCGATCTCGCCTCCCACGCCAACCCGGCGTACGAAGGCGTGCGTCGCTTCACTGCCCGCTTCTGAGGCCAGGAGCCCTAAGGGGCACCGGGATCTGTCACCCAGGTTGCGCTAGGCTCTAGAGGACTCTGGGAACCAGCCCCAAGAGATCCCACCCATGTCGAACTCGATCCTCCGGGCAACTGCGTTCCTGATCCTGTCATGCCTCGCCCTTGCGGGCCTGTCGCCCTTCGCCTCCGCCCAGGGCGAGGAGACGGTGCGCGACTTCCGCAAATTCTATCGCGAAGCCAAGACACCCGCGGAACGCGTCGAGTACGTGCTCAGCCTCGAGAAGATCGAGTCGCCGGGCGTCGTCGACGTGCTCGTGCCCGTGCTCAAGAATTTGGAGGAACCTGACGTCGTCCGCGCTGCGATCCGCGTGCTCGCCGGTTTCAAGACGCCCGAGCCGGTCGCGGCATTGATCGCGACCGCCGAAACCGACAAGACCGAAGCGGTTCGCTTGGGGCTCCTTCAGGCCATCGCCCAAGCGCGCTACACGACCGCCGCGCCGGCCTTGCTCGCGATGCTCGCGGACAAGTCCTGGGACGTGCGCCGCCGCTCGATCGATGCGCTCGGTGCGTTCAAGGATCCTGCACACGCGACGGCGATTGCGGTGTTGTGCACGGACGTCGAACCCGCCGTGCGCTGCTCGGCGATGGACGCGCTCGCCGCGCTCGGCTCGGAGCTGGTGCTCGCACCCGCGGCCGGATCGCTCAATGACCCGGTCTGGCAGGTGCGCACGAGCGCGATCAGCGCACTGGGCAAGGTTCGCCGGCTCGAATCGATCGAACCGCTGATCAATCGCATGGCGATCGAGGAGGGCCGGCTGCGCCCCGAACTCGGCGCGGCGCTCGACGAAATCACCGGGAAAACCCTGGGCGATCGCCTCGCGCAGTGGCAAGCGTTCTGGACCAGCGTCAAGGGCCACTACAAGATCCCGACCGACGCCGAGCTCGCCAAGCTGCGCGCGAAGCAGGCCGAAGAACGTGCGAAGTACAAGCCCTCCGGCCCGCAGACGGTCTACCACGGCATCGACACTCCTTCGCGTTCGATTCTTTTCGTGATCGACGTCTCGGGTTCGATGGAAAACCTGGTGGTCGAGAAGGAGCGTTTCCAGGATGGCGGTTATCCGTCGATGAGCCGCATCGACATCGTCAAGACGGAACTCGCGCGCACCATCGAACGGCTCGAACCCTTCGTCAAGTTCAACGTGCTTTCGTTCGGCACCGACATGAAGTGGTGGAAGAAGGATCTCGTGCCGGCCAATGCTCTGAACAAGCAAGCGGGCAAGGACTACTCGATGAGACTGGCGCCGCTGGGCGGCAGTTCGAAGGAAGACCTGGCCAGCGTCGGCCTGGCCGGCTCGGCGAACCTCGAAGCGGGCAAGACCAACACCTGGGGCGCGCTCAGTTGGGCGCTGGGCATCGCCGGCCGCGGCACGAAGGACAAGAACTACGAGGTTGCGGTCGATACCGTCTTCTTCCTCTCCGATGGGCGGCCTTCCCACGGAGACTACGTCGATCCCGAGGACATCCTGCGCGAGGTTCGCAGCGCGAACAAACTTCGCAGGGTGGTCCTGCACACGATCGC
>JANMRV010000358.1:0-19612 GCA_031388685.1 Planctomycetota bacterium | reverse complement strand
CTCTTCGTTACCGAAACTCCGCTGTTGCCGTACTTGTCCGCCGAACGGGTGCGGTAGTCGATCGTACCGACCAAGGCACCGGGCAGCTCGCCGCGGAAGATTTGCCCCATCGAGGGCTTCATCGGCAACGACGTGAACACGCCGCCGTTGACCGAGTACTCGATCTGCGTCGCGTTGTACCAGGTGATGTAGTACGGGGCGTTGTCATAGACCTGCACGCGGATCACGGTCGGAGCGGGCCCGGAGACGCGATTTTGAGCCTGCTCCAGATTCTTGAGCGCGGGCGCGAACACATCGTTCGCGGTACCGGTGTTCTGCGCGTACCACTCGGCATCGTTGGTGTCGTTGGCGTAGAAAACGTCGGTGTCGCCGTCCTCGTCGACATCGCAGCAGTCGGCGTCGAGCGCGGTGTCCGATTCGCTCGGCAGCGTCCCGGGCATGTAGGTGAAGCTGAAGGCCCCGCCGGTCCAGTTGTTGCGGTACAGGCGATTCTGACTGCTGAAAGCGGCGATGAAGACGTCCAGGTCGCCGTCCATGTCGTAGTCGAAGAAGTCGGACTCGTTGTCGTCCGTGCCCGAATTGCTGAGGGTCACCATGTTGGTGAAGACGCCACTGCCGTTGTTCGTGATCGTGTGGTCGATGAGTCCGCCTCCTCCCACCAGCCAGTTGAGGCCATAGATGTCGAGGTCGCCGTCATTGTCGAGGTCGCCGAACTCCTGCTCGTAGTGCCCGTCTCCCGTGGAGTAGCCGGCGGGATACGCGCTGCCGGTCACGTCGCGGAAGTAGGTCAAGGTGCCGCCGTTTTCCTGCAGGCGATTCTGGAACATGCGCGGAAGCTCCGCGCCTCCGGAGGCTCCCCGCGCGCCCTGGAGGATGTCGATATCGAGGTCGCCGTCGATGTCGCCGAGTTCGAAGCCGACCGAACTCGAAGCCACGTCGCAGTTCGCTCCGGTCGAGTTGGTGGTGTTCGCCGTCTGCACGCCGGCAGCCCAGATCCACGGGTTGCCGTTGACGATCGCCTGACCGGTCAGCTGGAATCCCGAGGGGTTGAACTCTTCGAAGTGGCCTGCGCCGTCGTTCTTGAAAATACGCGAGGGCACGTTGCCGCCGAAGATGCCACCGTAGCTCGAGTGGAAGAGATCGAGGTCGCCATCGTTGTCGAGGTCGGCGAAATCGCAATCGCACGAGTAGTCGATGAACCCGCCGGCGCCCAACACCTGAGTCGGGGCGATCGAGGAAAACGTCGTGGTGCCGTTGTTGACACCGAGGTTCACCCAGCGCGTCAAGTCTTGGTTCTCATAGAACCCTTGAGTTCCGCCTTGCAGACCGCCCTTGTTGACCAGCCAGTGGTTCGACTGGTTGTTGACCGCCGAGGTGTTCGAGACATAGATGTCCAGGTCGCCGTCGCTGTCGATGTCCGCGAATTCGATGTCGCGCGAATCGTCGATGAACACGGGCAACTGCGTCGCGGTCTTGTCGATGAACGTGCCGAGCGATCCGCCCTGCGCACCACCCTGGTTGATCCAGATGCGGTTCTGCTGGTTCCCGAAGTCGCCGCCGTCCGCGAAGACCGCGTCCCAGTCGCCGTCGCCGTCGACGTCACCGAAGTCGACGTTTTCGGTGTAGCCCACGGCGGCCGTCGGAACACTCGTGGTGTTGCGAACGAATTGGGCGGAGGCGTTGCCGGCCAGCAGCAGACCGAGGGCACCGAGCGGGGTCAGGAGTCGGAGGAGTCGAGACATGGGTGAGTGTGAGCTAGGGCGACTTCGAAGCAACAACCTGGCGGAGCACGAAACGGGGTCGATTCGCGCTCGCGCACGAAGGCCCCGCTGGCTCCAATCCTACCTCCGGTCCGAATGTCTGCATCCCCGGCTCGTGGGATCCAGAAAAACTTTCTGGCCGGCCATGGATCGGGAGGGGTATCGGGTCCGTTACCTGGGCCTTGCTCGGCCAAAGCCGCCGCGACCGCCCGCAAAGTGGACGGCCGTCTCGCTCAGGCCGGTCGGAGTCCGCCGAGTTGACGCAGCACCGCTTCGGACAACCGCTCGGTAGTCAAGGTGGAGTTGTCCGCGTCGGCGCGGTAGGAGCAGTAGTCGGGCGACGTGCTGGCGACCTTCTCACCGAGTGCGTAGGTCTCGATCTCCGCCGCCGAGGTCGGAGCGAAGAAGGCGACCACGCGCACGTCGCGGGCCAGGGCAATGTGCAGAGCCAGGCTGTCGCTGGTGATCAGAAGCCTGCACAGCGAGACGCGCGCCGCAAAGTCGAGCAGCGCGTTATCGCAGCCCGCGTCGATCAGCCGCACGCGTCCGCGCGCCAGTTCGACGATGCGGGAATTGCGTTCGATTTCACCGGGCCCGCCGAACAGCAGGAACGTCGCGCGCCCGTTGAGCGCTCGCGATACGGCCTGTGCAAGTTCCACGCTGCGCTCCGGCGAAAGCGTCTTCGAGTGCCAACGTCCGCCGGCGCCGGTGTTGAGGCCGATGATCGGCCCCGCGGCATCCAGTTCGTTTTCCCGCGCGAATCGTGCCGCGGCGGCCGCGTGCGACGGGCTCGCGGCGAGCATCGGCTTGCCCATCTCGATGCCGAGCATCGCGGCAAAAATCGCCGGGTGCGAGCGTCGGTTCTCGATCTTCAACTCGTCTGCGCGCTGCTTGCCGTGCACGGAAAGCAGCCCCATGTCGAACCAGGCTGCAACGTCGGGCGTGTACCTGCGGCGCCCAGTTTCATCGGAGTATGCGCCCGAGATCTTCTTCGCGGACAACGCGGAAACGAGCCGGCAGAGCGGTTCTTCGTCGTCGAAGGAAAGCACCCAGTCGAAGCGGCGAAGGCCAAGCTGCGTCCCGACCCGCGCGAGTTCGTCGCTCGACTTGGGATCGAGGGCGATCACCTCGGCCACCAGCGGGTTGGTCGCCACCAGGTCGACGGCGCCTGGGGCAGTCACCCAGGTCACACGCAGTCCGGCGTGGCGCGCGTGCAGCCCGGGCAGGATCGAAGTGGTCCTCAGCACGTCGCCGAGGGCCGCGGTCTTGAGGATCAGGAGTTCGAACACGCGGGCAGGGTATCGGCTAGCCACCGCCGACAACCATCAGGAGATCGAGTGTCTCTTCCGCAAGGACGCGGTCCTCGGGTTCGACGCGCATTCCCGACCGGTAGATTGCCGGCAGCGCTTTTCCATCGCGAAACAGCGACGGCGCTGACTTTGGAAAATGCGTCACGGCCGCGCGCAGAACTTCGAGGGCCGATGCGGGAAGCAACAGTTCCACCGCGCAGGCCGGCCCCAGAGCTTCGCCGAGGGTGCCGAAGGAGCGCAGGTGCACCCGCCCGCGAACAATTCCCGCGGCGCTCGCCCCAGGGACGCCGGCCGCGACGTGCGGCAGTGGACGCGCCGGACTGCGCTCGAGGGTAAAGCGCGCGGCACGAAAAGCGCGGTACTCCGGTTCCATGCCGGATTCGCTCAGGCGCGCGCGCGCCCAGCTGGGCACGTCGTCGGCGGGTGTCCATCCGAAGCGCGCGTTGAGGTCGCGTTGGGCGCGCGCCAGTTCGGCGCCCGCGGCAAGAAAGGCCCGGCCCGGCGATCGTCGAAATTCAGGTTCGGCGGCCAGCGCGCGCGGCGAAATCCAAAGCGCGAGCGCATCGAGCGAGGCCAGCCGATCGGCGAGCAAGGCCGAGGCCGAAAAGGCGCAGAAGCCGCTCAGGTCGAGCGCCAACATCAGGTCCTCGTGCCAACCGACGAGCCGGCCCTTGCCCACGCTGGAAAACGGATCCTCGCTTCCCGCCGGCAGCTCGAGCGGAGCGCACAGCTCGCGCAACATCGAAAGCCCCGCGCTCTCGGCGGCGAGGAATGGAAAGGCGCGCATCGGGTCGGTGCCGCGCGCACTGACGCATTGTCCGAGCAGCGAAGCCAGGTTCTTGTCCGGCCGCACCGAACAACGCCGCACCGTCGTCGTCTCGCGACCGAGCGCGAGTCCGAAGGCGTGCACACCGTCGATCAAAGCCGCGGCCGGTCCTTTTCCGCGCAGGGCCAGGTCGAGCCATTCCGTGAAGACCGCGGAGTTGCCGCGTGCTCCGGGCTCGACTTCGGCGAGCAGCGCAAGGCCTGCTCCAACCTCCTTGGCGTCGATGCCCCACTCATCGCAACGGGCGAGCAACGCCAGCGCGGCATCGAAGTCTGAAAAACCCAGTTGCAGACTGAGCGCGTGGCTTGCGCCGAAGCGCGCGGCCTGGCCGGGCGCACCGACGCGCTTGAAGACCCAGCCGCAGGGCGTCGGACAACCCTGACAACCGTGTTGGTGAGCGCGCGCAGCGTTCGCGCCCTGTGCGAAATCGTCGGCCTGCGCACGGTCGGCGGATTGCGAACCGAGTTCGCCGCGCGCCGCAAGGGTCTGAGCCAGTTCGAGTGTGCCGCCGCGGGCGCGCTCCTCGAGGCGCGGCGACGAGGTCAGCGCGCGAGTCAGTTCCAGCGCGCGCTCGGCGGGCTCTGCGCTCGCGCGCACGGCAATCGCCTTGAGTCCGAGCCCAGCGAGCACCGCGCCAAGGCCGCCGCGTCCGACGAAGTGCGGCGGTCCAGCGCCCGCGCTCGAACTCGAACAGGCGGCAAGGCTCGCGATGCGCGCTCCGCGTTCGCCGAGCGGGCCGATCGAGAGCGTCGCGCAGGGGCCAAGACGCGCCTCAATCAGCCCGTGAGTCAGCAGCGAAGAAAGCCCGCCGGCCTCAGGGATGCTTTCGATTCGCGCGCGGCCGTACGCTTCGATGACCAGTACGGCTCCGGCTTGCGCGCAATGCCCACGGATCTGTACGGCGTCGGCGACGGAAGCGAGACGCCGGCCGAAATCGCTGCCCACGAGGCCTTCGGACAGCGTCCCCGAGAGAGGCGAGCGCGATGCCACGCTCACGCGCGCGGCCGTCGGCACGCCGCGGACGACGCACTCGCCCACGGCAAGCACCAGGGGCACAAGCGCCAAGTCAGCCTGCGCGAGCAGTGCGATCGAAAGGCCGCCGCCGCCCCAACCGGCGAGGCGCGCAAGCCCCTGGTCGCGGGCTTGCCATGGCCCGACATGCCAGTCCGAACCTCGATCGAGGTCGACGTCGAGGAGCCGAGGTAGGGACGAGTCTTTCACGGGGAAAAGAAGCGGAATTGCCGGGCTTGTGCAGGATGTCGAGCCGGATTATCCGCACAGCTTATAAACTGTTCGCCCCAAAGCGCGCGCACTCCAAAGCTCAGTTCCCGCTCCCATCCCCACCTTGTTCGGCTCCATCAATATCGGCAGCGTATTCGGCATCCGCGCGCGGCTGCATTGGACCTTCGTGGCGCTGATCGTCGTGCTGCTGGTCGCAGGCTACCCCTTTGACAATGGATGGCTGAACGCCGGCGCCCTGGGCGTGTTGTTCGCGCTCGTCTTCCTGCACGAGCTCGGCCACGGCCTGGTCGCGCGCCATTTCGGTCTGCAGGTGCTCGACGTGACGCTCTGGCCGCTCGGTGGCATGACCCGCATGAGCCGCATCCCCGAGGATTCCAAGGTCGAGGGCTGGATCGCCTTCGCCGGTCCCGCGGTCAATCTCGCACTCGGACTTATTGCGCTGCCCTTCGCGCCCGCGGGCACGCTCGAGTGGGTCGTGAGCGGCCGACTCGAGAGCGCAAGCACGACTCAAACGGTGGCCGCCATATTCGCGCTGGCGAATTTCTCGCTGGCTCTGTTCAACCTTCTGCCCGCGTTCCCTTTGGACGGCGGCCGCATCGCGCGCGCGCTGATCGCGCTGCGCACGGACTGGGTGACGGCCACGCGGCGCACGGCGGCGATCGGAAAGTGGATCGCGCTGGCGATGGTCGCCTACGGACTGTACGGCCTCGTGACCGACACTTCGGACTCTTTGTTCCTGCCGATCTTCGGCGTGTTCCTGTGGTTCTCCGGCGTGCGCGAATCCTGGGGCGTGCGCATGCGTCACGTCGGCGAAGAATTCGCGCGCTCGATGGGCGTGCCCGTGGATCCGCCGCTCGCGACCGTGCACTCCGCGCCCGCGTCAGTGACGCAGGAGTCGCCCGACGATCCCTCCGGCGCGCGCCGCCCAACGATCCTGCGCGCCCCTGATTCCGCCCGCAAGCAACGACTCAGCGACGACGAGATCGCTGCCCTCGAACGTTTCCGAGGCCGCATCGGCAAGTAGCGGGAAGTGCACGCCCGCGGATCCGTGCCCCCACGCTCCTCGATCAAATCAACTTGTTTTTCTTGAGCAGCTCGAGCATCGCAGCACCGGTCAAACTCAACTTCAGTTCCCGGCTCAGCTCTCCCAACCCCCTCTGAAGTCCAGCCGGCGCTTCCTTCAGCACCTTCGCCAGTTTGGCTTCCGCCGTCGCCGCTGTGATCCCGAATGCCTTCATGGCCTTCTTGACGTCAATGGGGCTGACCTCGAGGCTTGCGACTTCCCGGGCCTCGCTCAACCAATGCCGCGCCGTGATCGAACTGGACTCCAGCGAATCGCGAATATCCGCAAGGCCGTCCTTGATCTGAGCCTGGGCTCTTGCATCGCCACTCACCTTCTTGATCAAGACGAGTTCCGCGCTGTCGACTCTCTCTGCGAGGCGCTCGTGATCCTCCCAAGCCTTCTCGATGGAAAGGGCGGCCACCGCCTTCTTGGCCTCGGCCAGGCCCTTGGCATCCCGGGCTAGCTGACACTTCTTCGCCTTCGCGCACAACGGCTCCAACTGCTTTCGAAGCCCTTGAATCCGTTCGGAGAGTTCCGTGGCCTGCTTCTCGTACTTCGATGCGACTTCGAAGGCGTAGTCCGGCCGCGTGGCGAGCTTCTGCACATTTTCCTCGGCCAAATTCTGTAGCTCTTTGGCCAGGCGGTAGTTCTCCACCAACCTGTCGGTCAGTTTCATGTTGAGCGCCTGCAGGTCCTCGACCGTCTTGAGGTGCGAAGAAACGAAGGCCTTGTCCGAGACTACGGTCATGACCGGTCCGACTGCCGATCGGTTGTCTGCTGTGGCTCCGTTGATGTCCTGGATCAATTGCTCGAGCGCGGAGCCGTGGACCGATCCCAGCGCGGGCACCTTGTTCTTGGAATCGGCTCGGACCTTCTCATCGAGCGCTTTCAACTTCACTTCGATCGTCTTCTGGGCTTGCTCGACCCGCTTCAACTCCTGGCTGGCGGTCTTGAGGGCTTTGGTCGTTTCGGGCTTGTCGGCCATGGTCTTGATTTCGTTTACGGGTTGACACTTCCGTCCGCGGTCGAGGGCGAGCCAGCCCGCCTTCCATCCGACCCCGATCCGACATTAGACACCGCGCGAGCCCCGCGCTCGACCCTGGGACTTGCTGCCAGGACGAATCCCATGACGGGCCGATCAGCGCCCGCGCAGCTTCGCGCCGGGCTGGAAAATCAGGTCGAGCGACATTTCGGCCAAGACCTGCACGCGAACCGATTGCTGCGCGGCCCGCGGTCCACAGACCATCTGCACCGCGAGATTCCCCGCGAGCAGCGTGGTTTCGTACTCGCCGCGCTCGTTGCTGCGCGCGCGGCCCACGGGATCCGCGTCCGGCTCGCGCAAGAACACGATGTCGACACCGGACAGCGGCTGATCCTCGGAATCGACGACCACGCCGCTCACGCGCAAAAGATCGAGCGAGCGCTCGAGCGCGAGATCGAACAATCCGCCGCCGAGCGCCGGCCGTTGGGCGCGAACACGGACCTCGATCGTTCCCTCGCGCGGGGCTTTCAGGCGCAGGTAGGATCCCACGGGTCCGAGCGAAACGCCGTCGGCGAAGGCCTCGAACTCGAAGGTCTGGAACAGCAACTTCGAACTGCCCATCATTCGGTCGACGTCCTTCTTGGACTCTATCCGCGACATCATCGTGGACATGTCCGTCGCGCCCCGGCGCGCCTCCACGCGCGCCTCTTCGCGCGTGCCGGTCAATTTGAGCGCCAGCTCCTCCCCGGCTTTCGCGGGCACGAGGAACTTGGCGACACTTTCGGCGTTCGGCAGATGTCCGTGCACTACGGCGCGCTGGCCAAGATCGAGCGGAGCGCTGCCGAGCGCAGGATAGTCGCTGTGGCGCACGAGCACGAAGCGGTAGCCGCCTTGGAGCACGGTGAGCGAAAAAATCCAGGTGCCGGCGGCAGGAGCGGTGAATGCCACGAAGTCGCGCCAGGTCACGACGACGTCGCGTTCGCTTTCCCAGGCAACTTTTCCAGTCTCGTCCTCGATCGCCAAACGCACGTGGCCCTCGCCCGCGCGCGTGTATCCGTACGCCGCGAGCTCGAACAGCGATTGTTCCCCCGCTTCGCATTGGAACGGGAAGGAAGCGCGCTGGCCTGGTTCGGGCAGTCGGCCGACGACCGAGGCATTGCGCGTGAGTTCTCCGCTCTGATCGCGCGGTTGCGCCGCATTGGCGTCGCGCGCAGGTCGCTGGGCCGGCGGAGCGGCGGGCATCGGCACGGCCGCGGGTTTCGCGTCGAGCGCGCTCGGGGCGGCAGGAAGCTTGGCCACCGCCTTGGGCGCAACGGGCGCAACGGGCGCGGCCGGCGCAACAGGAGCGACCTTTGGCGCGCGTTCCTTCGGCTGCGGCGTCGAGCTGCAAGCCACGAGCAGGACGAACAACGAAGTGGCGAGCAGCCTCACGCGCTCACCACCTGCTCAGGCGTGTACTGCGCTCCAAGCACCGCGCTCGCGTCGCTGCCCAACCAGTCGCCAAGCACGCCGGCGTAAAGCCGCCGGAAATCGACCGTGGCGGCGTAATTGCCCGAGGCATCGAGCTCTTCCAAGTTCGGGGCCTCGCCAAAAAGTCCCGGCCGAACCGCTCCGCCGGCGAACATGAGCACGCTCGCCGTTCCGTGGTCGGTGCCCGCGTTGCCGCCTTCGCCGCTCTCGGCCACGCGTCGGCCGAACTCCGTCGTGGTCATCACCAGGACTTCGCCGATCCGTCCGTTCTTCTGCAGGTGCGCGAGAAAGGCCTCGAGCGCGGCGTCGAATTCACCGAGCAGCCGATCCAGGGAGCTCGCCTGATCGGCGTGCGTATCGAAGCCACCCATCGTGACGTGAAAAATCCGCGTGGGCAGATTGCTGTCGATCACCGCTGCAACGGCCCCAAGATCCGTGGCCAGGCGCGAGCGCGGCCAATCGTTGCGCGGACGCAGTGCTTCCGCCGCGCCCAGCCGCCGGCCCGCGTCGGCAGTGTCGAGCGCCATGTGCGCCAAAAATTCGCGTTCGCTGTCGCCGCCACAGGCTTGCAGCATGCGTTCGATCGCTTCCACGCGCGCCTGTTGCGCCGCGGCGTCCGCGCTTTGGGGTCCGCGGAACGCGAGGCCGGTCAAGCCGCGCACCGAGGGTGGCCGGCGTTGTACGCCGCGCATTGAACCGGGCAGCGCGCCATCGCCGATCGCAAGCATCGACAGCGGATCGCGGTCGAGCGTCTCGCCGAATCTTCCCAGCCAGCCCGCGCCGCTGCGAACTTCGGCGACGCGGCCTTCGTCCCAGTAGTCGCGGCTCTCGAAGTGCGATAGACTCGGGCTGTCGTGGCCGACGCCGCGCCACAGTCCCAGGCCGCCATTCTTGAAACGCGCGGCCGTGCGCACCAGTCGCGGATGCATGCCGCAATCGGCTGCGATCGCATTCAATTGAGCCGCGGGGCGCGCGAGCGTCGGTCGCACGCGCATCAGACGATCGTCGTTGGAGGGCTGCAACGCCGCGAGCCCGTCGAGCCCGCCCTGCAGTTCGATCACGACCAGACGGCGCGCCGGATTTTTCGCGAGCTGCGCCGCGGCGCTGAGCCAGGACGAAGTCATGGCAAGACCGCCCATGGCCGTCACGCTCGTTCCAAGGAAGGATCTGCGGGTCAGCATGGCGTGGCTTCAGGCCAGGGAGAACTCAGGCGAACACAGCAGCATGTGCAACACCGCGCGCACGCGCTCACGGCGTTCGTGGTCGCGCTTCGGTCCGTCGGCCGCGATCGGAAGCGCCTGCTCGAGGTGCGCGGCGGCCACGCTGCTCGCCGCGGGTTCCAATTCGCGCTGCAAGAGCTGCGCGGACAATTTTTGCACGAGCAGCGCGCTGTCGTCGGCCTGATCGGAGCACAGTGCTGCGAAGTCGGCGGCGGGCGCACCGAAGACGGCGCGCTTGGAATGCGAGACACCGGAATACGAGAGCGCGAGTTCGAAGCGTTCCGCCAGTTGCGAGGACTGCGCCCAGCTGCGGCCGCCGTCCCAACCCGCGACCGAAGGCGGCTCGAACAGTCGCATGCCCATGCGCGCCAAGCGATTCTCGAGGCCGAGCAGGTGCACGTTGCGCACGCCGAGCAAACGACCGGCGCTGACGGCCCACTCGACGGGTGTCTTGTGCATCTGAAAGCGGAACTGTGGCGCGTAGAAGGCCTCGGAGCTGAACAACTTGCGCAGCGTCTCGCGGATCGAACTCTTGTTCGCGGCGAATGTGCGCGCCAGGCCCTCGACGAGATCAGCGGGCGGCTCGTGGGCCAGGAAACACTGCGCCAGCTTGCCCGAGATGAAATGCGCGCATTCCGGCCGCGCGACCAACAGATCGAGAACGTCTTCGCCCTCCTGCTCACCTTTGGCCCCCGTGCGCCCGCCGATCACGTGACCGAGCACGAGCTTGTCGTTGGTGTCGTGGTCGCCAGAGTCGAATTCGAACGGACCCTTGTTGCGGTCGCGCGTCCCCCACCCGGTGAAGATCCGCGCCACTTCGGCGACGTCGCGCTGCTGGTAGTGGTTGACGCCGAGCGTGAACAGCTCGGACAGTTCGCGCGCGAAGTTCTCGTTGGGGTGTTTTTTCTTGCTGACGCGATTGTCGAGGTAGACCAGCATCGCCGGATCGCGCGCGACGGCGCCGACGAGTTCGCGAAAGCTCGCGCCGCCCAGGCGTTCGAAGGTCTGGTATTGCTGGCGCAACAGCACGACGCGCACGACTTTGCTCTCCGCCGTGGAAAAGTGATCGTGCCACAACAAGGCCAGACGCTCGCGCAGAGGATGCGCGGTCGTGACCATGCGCCACAGCCACTGCATGCGCAGCCGCGAGACCGCCTCGAGCGCGCTGGCTTCGCCTTCCTCGACATCGGCGAGCGCACTGCCGTGCTGCGCCTGCAAGAGATCGAGTTCGGGCTCAAGCTCGGGATAGTCGACGAAGTGCGACACCGCGCCGTCGAGGCCGAGTTCGACAAGCCGGTCGAGTTGCGCCGGTGTGGCCCCGAAACCCGCGCGCCGCGCGAGGTGCGCGGCACAGTCGCGATCAAAGGGCAGTCCGTTCCTCGGAACCAGCGAACCCAGCGATGCCATACCAGGAGACTAGCACGCGAGACCTGGGATGGAGGCTCCTGCTTCTGTACGAAATGCAGCGCAGATCCGCGAGTGCGGACGGCGTCCACGACGCGCGTTCAGGCGGCTTGGGCGCGGTCGGATTTTCATCGTGACGCTGCGGGCACTCGAGATAATCCCGGCCGTGAAGCCGCGAATCGGCGCGATCGGAGTGATTCCGGCCACCGGCGGGCGCGCCGGCGGGGCGCTCGAGCGCGGCTCGCTCATCCGCGCCGGCCAGCGCCCGCAGCCCCACGCAGGGGAGCGAGCCAGCCAAGCGCTCGCATCCGTCGAATCGGAACAACCCGGCGTGACGTGCCGGTCACCGGCAACGGTCTCGATTCAAGGCTTGCATCGAATTCGATTCGGAGTTCCGCATGGGGAGCACCCTTGGCCCCCGACGCCCATCACATTATCGTGCCCGCTCTGCAACTCCAAAGGGCCCAGCTCATGCCGAACGACACCGAATCCGACCTGCTCGCGCTGAATCAGGAGCTGCTCGACGCGATCGCGAATGGCGATTGGAACAAGTACAGCGAGCTCTGCGACCCCGAGCTGACCGCAGTCGAGCCGGAAGCTCCGGCCCAAGTCGTGAAAGGCCTTGCGTTCCACAAGTTCTACTTCGACCTGAAGAAAGCGCCTGGTGCGCGACAGACGACGGTCTGCCAGCCGGTCGTGCACGTCGCGGGTGACATGGCCGTGATCGCCTACACACGACTCGTTCAGAAGCTCGAGGAGGGCCGACCGAAAACGGTCGCCTCCATGGAAACCCGCGTGTGGCGCCGCGACGGGAAGAGCTGGCGCCAGATCCACTTCCATCGCTCGCCGCTCTAGTCCTGCGACGAAACGGTCCAGTCACGCAGACTGCCCGGGACTGGACTGCCGCGCGCGTCAATCTCCGAGAATTGAGAGGTCCTCCAGGACCTCGTCCATGTTCTTGTAGCGCTGCGCGGGATCGACTTCGCACATCTTCGCGATCACCGCGACCGCGTCCATGGGCGAGTCCATGAAGTCCTCGCTCCCCGGCGTGCTCAGTTCAAGAAGCAGCAGAGCCCGGTCGAGCGGCACGCTGCCCGACTTGATCACCTCGTCGATGTCGGCATACGGCCGCTTGCTCGTGATCAACTCGTAGAACGTGATCCCGAGCGAGAAGACGTCGGACGCCGGGGTAGCCGCAGCGGGATCCTTCCAAACCTCGGGCGCGACGTAGCGCGCATCGAGCTTCTCTTTGATCTCGGCAGGATCCTTGAGCTTGGGCGCGCTCTTGATCAGGGCGCAGTCGAAATTCACGAGCTTCGTGCCGCCCGCGCGCGAGAAGACGATCGAGAGCGGCCGGATGTCGCGGTGAATGACTCCGTGCTTGTGGCAGTGCTTGAGCGCGCTCGCCACGCTGCCAATGATCATTGCCTTTTCTTTCCAGCTGATCTTGCGATCCTCCTCGCTTGCGAGGTAGGCCTCGAGCGGGCGGCCGTCATCCATGAACTCGGTCGGCAGTACGAACTTGTTGTCCTCCCACGCGAAGATGTCGCCGGTGTCGATGATGTTGGGGTGCACGCTGATCATGCGCAGCGCGTTCTGGTCGTGGAAGATCACTTCCAGCTGACGCTCCTTGTCCTGGTGGTCGGCGTAGACGTCGAGACTCCAGACCTTCAGGATCGTCTTCGGATTCGTCTTGATGTAGCGGTGACTCGCCAGGTAGACGGCGCGATCGTCGGTCTGATTGATCTTCTCGATGATGTCGTAGAGGCCGATGCGCTGGACCTTCTTCGCAGGCCGCGTGCCGAACAGCACGCGGCAGATCTGCTCGTGGTGACGACGGATCGAGTCGACGCGCACCGGCAGGCGGTCCGGGTCGGTCATCGCGTCGAAGGCCTCCTTGATCCGGATCACGCGCGGCGCCTGGTCGTCAAGAAGATTGATCTTGGCGTTGTCGTCGGTGATCAGGATCAGCGTCTCGGCCCAGATGTCGCGCAGCCCCGCCTGCTTCTTCAACTTTCCGCCGAGGATCTTCGTCTTCTTGTTCGCCAGCGGAATCGGACTCGGCTGCACACCGCCATTCTCGAAGACCCACTCGTTCTGATTGCCGCGGATCACGCCGTGATAGCCCTTCACCTCGACGTGATACACGGCATATTCGCCGATCACGGCGATGTCGTACTCGTAGGGCAGCCCTGAACCGGTCGTGATCTCGAAGTTGTGGAAGAGGTGGTAACTTTCAGGAAGCAGCTCGGCGAGTTTCAAGATTGCCTTGGTTTCGCTCGCGTTCTCTGGTTCCCCGATGCGGTGAATCTGTGCCATCTGCGCTCCTTGTTCTCGACGGAAGCTACTCCTTCGGAGCCGACCCAGCCAGACGACCTGCGATCTTCTTGAAGTGCGCTGCGCTTGGAACGTGGGTCAGGATCGATCGGCGGGCGTTGCCTGGTCCTCGACTCCAGATCCCTCGAAGTTCAACGCGCGGAGCGCTGGTCGCGCAGGAAAAGGAACAGTTCTTTCAGGAAAACGCGCGCATCCTCGAACTCGCCGAGTTCGAGGCGGCCTGCGTAGTGGCGCGCCGTCTTGACGAACAGTTCTCGTCTTTGTGCCGGCTCGAGCGGGTCACGCGCCAAAAGATCGCGCAGCAAGGCGAAGTCCTCGGCATCCAGACGCGCGGCGAGGCCCGGCGAGAGCGTCAGGGTCTTGGGCTCGAGGCCCGACCAGGTTTCCTCCGGGAAGGGATCGTGCGTCAGCGCGCTCGGGGCTTCAGAGACGACCACGGTGCCCGCGACCATGTCGCCGAGTCGCTGCCGGCGCTCGCTCAGCGCGATCGAGGCAAGCCCGAGGACACCCGGAATCGGCAACGGCACCAGCACGTCGATCGGCAGGACGATCGCGCGCAGCGTCAGCGCGAGCCAGCCCGCGGGATAGCCTTCGACGGTCACGACGCGCAGGCCCATGACTCGCTTGCCGATCGTCTGTCCGCGCCAGAGCGCGTGCAGGATCAGCGTGAGCAGCATGTAGCCCAGGACCGTGCCGGTGATCATCAGGCCTTGCAGGAACTCGGAGATCGCTCCCCCGCCGACGGTCATCGCCAAGCTCACCACGGCCAATAAACCCGCGTAGGCCAGCGCGAACAGCACGCCGTCGATCAGAGCGGCCGCGAAACGCGCGCCCGCGCCGGCCAGCTCCGTGCGCAGGGCGATGCCTTCGGGAGTGCGGATCTCGAGCTTGGCCAAGCGCGAAACGATACCGTATTCGAGCGATGGTCGAACCCAAGCCGCCGGCCTCTGCGCGAGTTTTGCGCGCGCCCATGCTGCAGGCACCCCTGCCGCGCACGCAACAGCGCGATCGCAAGGACGAGTCCCTGAGTCGGCTCGATGAATTGGTCTTGCGGGCACAGCGCCAGGGTCTCGGTGCGCTGTCCGCCGACGAACTCCTGGATCTGCCGGCGCTGTATCGCTACGCCGCGACACGACTGTCGCTGGCGCGCACCGAAGGCGACGACGCCGCGCCCGCGCAGGCGCTCACAAGGCTCGTTTCCGCGGCACATGCGCTGCTCTACCGCGACCTGTCCGCGCCGCCCGGAAATCGACTCGCCCGCGCTGCGAGATTCCTGTGGGCCGATTGCCCGCGGGCGATCCGCGCAGAGTGGCGTGTGCTCGCCCTCTCGCTGGGCTTGTTCTACGGCTTGGCGCTGATTTCCTATGTCTTGGTCGCGCGCGATCTCGAAATGGCCTTCACGTTCTTGAACCCGCGCATTCTCGAGGGTGAATTGAAACAGCTCCAGGCGGCCACGCCGGACGCACCGTTCCGCGGCAACTTCACCTTCGGTCTCGGCGATTCCGCCTCCACCGCCGGAGCGATCATCGCCAACAACACTTGGGTCGCGCTCCTGTTCTTCGCTTCCGGCCTGCTTCCCCCGCTCTACCTTTTCCTGCTCGTGCTCAACGGTCTGATGGTGGGTACCTACCTCGGCGTTGCGTCGCACTGGGCGCAGGCGGGCAATATCAGTTCGATCCTGATGTGCCATGGAACGCTCGAACTGCAGGCGATTGCGCTGGGCGGAGCCGCGGGATTGGTTCTCGCGCGCGGCTTCTACACGCCTGGAGTGTGGAGCCGAAAGTATGCGTTGCGCCGCGAGAGCGCGCGCGCCTGGCGCTTGCTCGCCGGCATCTTTCCGATGCTGCTGCTCGCGGGGATGCTCGAGGGTTTCGTCAGTCCGCACGCTCCGCTCGGCGGACGGGTGGCTTGCATGATCGCGAGCGCAACGATTCTGGTCGTGTGGGTCGCGTTCGGGGGGCGGCCGAACGAAGGGCCGGCCGTCGCTCGCGAGAGTTAGCCTGACTTGAAAGGTTTGAGAGGGGCCCAATCGGCCCTGGCGGTGTCAAGAGCGCGGTTTCAGGGTCCTGTTTTTCCACTACATTCCGCCGGTAGCGCTGGCGGCCGTAGACGGCGCGGGAGGCTCAGACCCAGACGGTCGAGCAGGCAGCTGAGGGCTTCGTCGGGTTGCACGACGCAGCGCAGTCGCAGCTCGGGGCCATCGACCACGGGCAGCACGACATCGACGCACTGGATGCGTTTCAGCTCTTCGAGAAGCGTTCGTGGACTGCGGCCGAGGTGCGCGCGTTGTTGCCAGCCCTCAAGCGTTTTCCACAGGCAGAAGGCCAGGTAGCAGACCAGGATGTGCGCCTTCACGCGTTCTGCCTTTTGGTGCCAGACCGGCCGAATCGAGAGCTCGCTTTTCTGGATGCGAAAGGCCGCTTCGGCCTGCCACAGCTGCACGTAGGTCTGCCACAGTTCTTCATCGCTCCAGATCGTGACGTTGGTGCGCAGGATGTAGCTGCCCTCGACCAGTTCCGTCCATTGCCGCCAATCCTTGCGCTCGCACCAGGTCAGGCGCACTTCGCTCTTGCGGCCAATGTCGTAAACCACTTTCACGTCGAAGCGCCCTGCGGCACGAAAGTGACGCTCGAGAATCCGACCGACCTGGCGGTCGACGGAGCCGCGATCGATGCGTTGGCACGAGTGCTTCAAGCGTCGGCCCAGGCTGCCCAGCTCGGCGCGAATGTGTTCGGTCGCCCGTTGGTACATGGCGTGTTCCTTGGCCTGGCGATCTTTGGATCGACACAGGAGAAAGCGCTCCTCAGCTTGCGGTCCCAGGCACTGCTTGACCTCCAGGCCGTTGCGGACTTCGCGCCAGCCAGCTTCCATCGCGAGCTCGCGCGCCCAGCGTTTCATCTCGCTGCGCGCCGTGCCGATCAGGTACTGCCGGCCGCTTTCGCGCAGCCACTCGAGGTTTTCCTCGCTGGTCATCTCGATCCTCGGGGCCAAGCCGGCCAAGGTGGGCAACGACGCGTTGGCGCACCTTCGCTCCTTGCCGGACTGATTCGACAAGAGTCCAGTAGCTGCGCTCGCCGCCCTTTCCGCGTGCTTGGGTGTGCCGGAGGTACATCTGACGGAAGCACTTGTGCAACGCCGACTACCACCAGGCAACAGGGCGATTTTTCCACTACATTCCATTCGCGAGCAGAACACCGCACAGCACGCAATCAAGCGGGATCCGGCCGCTCGGCGTCGCCGTAAGTCCAGTAACTGAAATCCGAACCGGTCAAGTCAGGCTAGGGTACAGCGCGGCAATCGCATTGCGCTAACGCAGCAGGCACTCGGTAATGTCTAAACTTATAAATTCGTTTCGCCCTGAAACTAAATTCACAGCTCGAGTCGAAGGAGCGACTGAGTACCCTGAGATCACAGGCAATTTGAGTGAATATTGGCCCGGCGAGCTAAATGTAAGCGTCGCCCACGATGACGACTGCAATTCTGAATCTTGACCTAGCGCCAAACCAGTATATTGCCCTTCATTAGGCTGAACAGGCGCTGCCTGCAGGTCCGCCCACCAACCGGCTTCAAGTCCAATTGGATATCCAAAAGCGATTAACTGAACGCGAATTATGCTTTCAGCGTCGAGGGTAAGAATTTTTTTTCCATCATGCTTGGCTTCAAAATAGAATCGCCTCGTTCCATATCCGGTCGCCAATACTTTTAGGCCAACGGGCCCGGCGCGAGCCTGAAGCTTGATCGGATTCTCGGGCGACAGCGGACAATGGCCTCCGATGTCGATCCTCTCCAAAACACTTGAGGAATCGGCATATGCGGCGTACCACGAGTGCAGTGGAATCACTTCACTCGTTCGAGAGTCGACAATTGTTATGTTGAGACTGTAGGTTGCCGGCACTTTGATGTCAGCAATCCATTCTGACTGACGAGGCACGACCAAGTGGCACAGATACCTGCTCGGCGACAATTGCACCTGATAGGTTCCAGGCAATAGCGCAATTGGATTCCATGTCCACACACCGTTTTCAAATGCCAGTTCCTTGCGAGAGACCAACAATACGATGGGCTTTACTTCTTTTGGGGAACTAACATCCGAAGCGTTGAAAGAAATATGAGTTATTTCTTGCTCCTCCTTCTCGTTCGCAAAATAGACCATTCCAGCAACCATTGTCGGTTCCAAGCCCCGAAAAATATCAGGGGCATTAAACTCGACCAGAGTTTCTTCTCCGGCGCGAATGGCGATGTGAGCAGACGCGATCTCCGTTGCCCTACAATTGCGAGCTGCGCTTTCCAATATGGCGCGATAAGGACCAACAGCCAATTGACTCAGCACCTGCAAAGGGCGGCTGATATCAATTGAATAGGCACAATGGTCTTCGCTATTAGTGGGGCCATCGTTAAGCAATCGCAATCGGCAACTCCCCCCCAAAACTGCATCTTCCGCCCCACCGAATACTGCCAAGCGAATGCTCCCTGCAGCACCAAGTTCAATTATCCCTGCCGATGGCCCTCTTGAACTCAGCTCAAACCGCTCCCATGCGTAGCCGGGTGAGGAAACGAGATATTTGCCAGGAGTCAATTGTCGCGATTCGATCGGCGCATCAATGTCTCTGAGCACTGAAGCAGTGCCTTGATCAGCCGAATTGATATATGTGCGAGATGTCCTTATGGGAACTGAACCAGGCTCTTCCACTGGCAAGGCGATCACTTGTACCGCCTTGAAAGGAATATCGGTTGTGCTGTCGATCACCGGTATGCAATAGTCAAGATCAAACGATGCCGCGACGGTCAGCTTGCGAGACGATGCAATGGCTTGCTCGGCCAATCGTGGAAATGCATGCCGATTGCCGACTAGGATCCCGGTAACTACAAATCGTTTTTCGCCCGCAAATGAAAATCGACACTCCCCATTCGACAGAACTGCTCGAGCCTCCAGGCCGAACACGGCGTTTGATCCTAGGCGGTAGGCTAACGACCCTTCTACGGACCTGCTGGGCATCCCTGCAATGACAACTTGGCAACTAACGAGCTCTTCGCCCTGTGGCAAAACTTCGCTCCGCTCGCCTGGTGCAGCGGGTTCTACTGTAATTGGAAAGGCGGGTGCCGAATCATTACCCAAGTGCTCTAGCTCGTCGCTGTCCCCGTGTGAGAGAAACTCACTGAGTCCAACGAGCGAGCCACCCACTCCGACGGCAAGTAGGATAAAGGCCAACACTCGAGTGCGCAGAGTCATAAACGTAGGATGAGAATGGCCAGTGCATCTCCGGTACCTAGGGGAAATGCGCTGGGATAATTATGCTGGTAGGCCACTAAAGGCGGCTAGAGTGCATATCGCTTCACAGCTCGGCGCGTTATGCACTTTCGAAAGTGGGCTAGTCCTAGTGGCAGGAAGAACACACCGCATCCCATGTTCCGCCGGTGGTCGTAGCGGTATAGCTGTAGAGACCCGTCATCGGGTCAGGGCCAATGCAGTTCGAGACGACGACGGAGTCTGAAAGCAAAACGGAGCCCGTACACCCGACCTCGGGGCTGGTGCAGCCGGGGCAAGTCGGAGCCACCGCCAGCATGTTCAGGTGCAAGGCCGTCAGCGCCGCGCGACATGTAGCGCCGGCGCCGGCGTAGTTTCCACTGCCAATGGTGCCACCGAACACACTTTCGCCGCAGTCTTGGCGTGCGACGCCGTTAACTGCAAGCACCATCGCCACCACACCTGCCAAGATCGGACGCAAGAATCCATTCAGCATCATCGGAGGCTCCTTCGGTTTTCTAGGACGAGTCCGCCAGGGGCATCCATGCCCCTTCTCAGTCGCCTTCTACCCAATCCCCAGTCCCCTGCCTAGCCTGCCTTGAAAGGTTTGAGGGGCCCAATCGGCCCTGGCGGGGTCAAGAGCGCGGTTTCAGGGTCCTGTTTTTCCACTACATTCCGCCGGTAGCGCTGGCGGCCGTAGACGGCGCGGGAGGCTCAGACCCAGACGGTCGAGCAGGCAGCTGAGGGCTTCGT
>JANMRV010000339.1:0-6883 GCA_031388685.1 Planctomycetota bacterium | reverse complement strand
CGCGCTGTTGCGCGGCCGAGGGCAAGCAGGCCGGCAGCTTCGGTGCCTGACTCGGTAGCCCGAGTACCGCGCCTGGTAATGGCAGTGAAATAAACGCCGGTGGATTACCGGGCACCGAAATGGGAACCGGGTCAGGTACCTTTGCGGGAGCATGAATCGCGCGCTCGTGTTGCTGATCGCATTGTTCGCGAGTTGCGCCACCGCCGGTGGCGCCGCGCGGCCGGCTCCGAACGTGATCCTGATCGTCACCGATGATCAGGGCTGGGCGGACCTGGGTAGCTATGGCGCCGAGGGCTTTGCGACGCCACGCCTGGATCGTCTCGCTTCGCAAGGCGTGCGCTTCACGGACTTCTACGTTTCGCAGCCAGTCTGCTCGGCTTCGCGAGCGTCGATCCTCACCGGTTGCTACGCCAATCGTATCGGCATCGAGGGCGCCCTGGGCCCGAGTTCGAAGAACGGACTCGCTGAGCGCGAGACCACGATCGCGGAACTCGCCCGAGCGCGCGGTTACGCGACCGCCGCGGTCGGCAAATGGCACCTCGGGCACCTGCCGCCGTTCCTGCCGTCGAGGCACGGCTTCGATCGCTGGTTTGGAATTCCCTACTCGCACGACATGTGGCCGTTCCATCCGGACGGACCGGCGAACTGGGGCGACTTGCCGCTGAAGCGCGACGATTCCGTCGTCGCGCTCAACCCCGATCCGAACACGCTGACGCACGCTTTCAGCGAGGAAGCGCTCGAATTCGTGCGCGAGAACGCGCGCTCGTCGCGACCCTTCTTCCTCTATCTCGCGCATCCGCTGCCGCACGTGCCGCTGGGAGTCGGGTCTGGGTTCGCGGGAAGTTCGCAGCAGGGCCGGTACGGCGACGTGATCCAGGAACTCGACTTCGAGGTCGGCCGGTTGCTCGACACGCTCGACGAACTCGACATTGCGCGCAACACACTCGTGATCTTCACGTCGGACAACGGGCCGTGGACGCCCTATGGCGAGCACGCGGGCAGTGCCGGCCCCCTGCGCGAAAGCAAGGGCACAACCTTCGAGGGCGGAGTGCGCGTGCCGTTCATCGCGCGCTGGCCCGGCCGCATTCCCGCCGGTTCCGTGTGCCGCGAGCCCGCGATGACGATCGACCTCTTGCCCACGATCGCGCACTGGATCGATGCGCCGCTGCCCGATCTCGCAATCGACGGCGTGGACATCGCAGCGCTGCTCGAGGGCCGAAGCAGATCGCTCGAACCGCGTCCGCTGTTCTTCTACTACGAGTCCAACGAGCTGCAGGCGCTGCGCTACGGCCAGTGGAAGTTGCACTTTCCCCACTCGCACCGATACACGGATGAGATGCCACGCGCGAGCGGCGGGAAGCCCGCGCGGTATCCGATGCGTCAGATCGAACTCTCGCTGTTCGACCTGGAGAACGATCCAGGCGAGCGCAGGAACGTCGCGGCGTTCCATCCGGACATCGTGACGGAGCTGAGCCGACTCGCGGACGGAATGCGCTCTCGCCTGGGCGATTCGCTGACGTCCAGAACCGGCAGCGAGAACCGGCCGTAGGCTCGAGTCAGCGTATCGCCAGTCGTCCGCCGCCTTGCTGCTTGGCGCGGTACATCGCCTCGTCCGCGCGCCGCAGAAGATCGTCGGCTTCGAGACCGTCCCGGGGGAACATCGCGACGCCGATGCTGGCTCGCGCGCGCAACTCGCGGCCTTCGAAGTGCACAGGTTCATCGAGCGCGGCGAAGAGCTTTGCGGCGACCAGCTCGACTTCGCGCACTCCTTCCGCGCCGGGCAGGACGATCGCGAATTCATCGCCGCCAAGCCGCGCGACCGTGTCCGTCTCGCGCAAGTTCGCGCGCAGTCGCGCGGCGGTGCTGCGCAGCAATTCATCGCCGGCCGCGTGCCCAAGCGTGTCGTTGACCTGCTTGAAATCGTCGAGGTCGAGGAAAAGCACCGCGAGCGAGCCCTTGTTGCGCCGCGCGTGCGCGAGCTCGAGCGTCAACAGTTCGTGCAACGACAATCGATTGGGGAGATTGGTCAGCGTGTCTCGATAGGCGAGCGTGCGCATGTCCTTTTCGCGCTGCTCGTGCACGGTGATGTCGCGGAACACGATCACTTCACCGCGCGACGAGCCATGCGTTCCGCGCAGCGGCGAATTGACCAGCTCGACGCGAATCTGCGCGCCGTGCCTGGGGATCAACATCGCGCGCGACATGCGCGGACCGATCGCGTGGGCGGGCAGATCCTCGATCGGGACGTGCAACGCATTTTCGTCGCACAGGCGCAGCACCGCGTCGACGGGCTGGCCGACGGCCTGCTCGAGCGTCGTTCCGGTCAACTCCTCGGCCTGCGGATTCAAGTACGTGACCCTGCGCGCCGCGTCGAGCGTGATCACGCCCTCGGCAATGCTCGAGAGCGTGGTCGCCGTCGTCGCGCGGCTGTCTTCCAGTTCGCGTTCGTCGCGCAGGCGCCAGTAACTGATCAGGCACACGACCACGAGGCTGGCGACTTCGACCGCGTGATTGCCGATGAGTTGGCGGATCGTGAACGGCGCGAAATCCTCGACTCGCATGCCGCGCATCTGGATCGTAGCGACCTCGCCGACGGTCAACGCGCAGCACAGCACGGTCAGCGCCAGCGTGATGCGGAAGTTGCGCAGCCACAGGCTGATCAGGATCGGGATGGCGTAGAAGCCGCCGAAGGCCACGAACTGGAAGCTGACGTCGACCGCGAACGTGAGCACGATCAGAAGTGCAATACCGGCGTAGACCTTGGCACGGCGCGGAGCCTCGCCGGGCGGCTCTGGCACCCCGGGAATTTGCACGCGCACTCTCATGCGGAACGTGCGCGGCCGCCCGTGGCCTGAAACCGGGGAACGCGCGCCCCGCTCGAACTCCTGTGCTGGTCCATTCGCGCTATATTGTGGGCTTCGCCCAGCGGCGACCCAACACCCATGCAGACTCTCTTGCGCCCCTCTTTCGAAGCCCTGTCCCGCAACTTCCACCAGTGGGAGAAGATCGGCGACCTGATCGACCAGTGCATCGACCTGATGCTCAATCTGCGCCAATCAGGCCACCCCGGCGGTTCGCGCTCCAAGGTGCCGCTGATGGTCGCCAGCACCCTGGGCGCCGGCATGCGCTGGAACGTGCGCCGGCCGGAACTGGCCTTCGGTGACCGCGCTGTACTCGTCGCCGGACACTGCAATCCGCTGATCTACGCGATGCTGGCGGTCTACAACGAGGCCCTGCGCCGACGCCATCGCCAGACCGGCGAAAGTCGCTACCTGGTGCCCAACGCCGAGGAGCGCGCGCTGCACTGGGAGGACCTGCTTTGGTTGCGCCACAACAAGGGTCTGCCCGGCCACGCCGAGATGGAGGGCAAGACCCTTTTCTTCAAGTTCAACACCGGACCTTCGGGCCACGGCGCGCCGGCCGCGCTCGGCGAAGCGATGGCGCTGCACCACGCGGGCGCCGGCGAGGTCAAGGTTTTCGCCATCGAAGGCGAAGGCGGCCTGACCGCGGGAGCGCACCACGAAGTCAAGAACTCAGCCTGGGGCCTGGGTCTGAAGAACTTGATCTACCTGGTCGACTGGAACGACCACGGCATCGACACCTTTGCCAACTCGGAAGTCGTCCACGGCACGCCGCGCGATTGGTTCGAGCCCTACGGCTGGCGCGTCGCGGGCACCGAAAACGGCGAGAGCTATGCGGAGATCACCAAGGCGCTGCTCGCGATCGTGCACGACAAGAATCCCGAAGGTCGGCCGGGTTGCGTGTGGGTCAAGACGCGCAAAGGCCGCGGCTATTACAAGTTCGACGCGCCGTCCCACGGCTCGGCGCACAAGCGCAATTCGGATCTGTTCTGGAAGGGCCGCGAGGACTTCCAGAAAAAATACGGCGTCTCGTTCAAGGACTTCGGCGACGTCACGGATCCCGGCGAGAGTGGCGGCCGCGAACAGACGAAATCGTGGTTCGAAACCGTGTTCAGCGTCTTCGACAACGATCCGCAACTCGTCGAGTATCTCGCGGACACGCTGGTCGAGATCGGCGAAAGCGTGCCGACGAGTCTTCCGACGTTCACGCTCGACTCGCGCCGCAACATGGCCGAGGACAAGAGCTGGCTCGCGCTCGACAAGTTGCCCGCGGGCCTTTTCGCGAAACCTGGCACTTCGGTGGCGAACAAGAACGCCTTCGTGACTTTCGGCGCCTGGCTCAACAGTCTGGCGAAGGAGCGCATGGGCCGGCCGCTGTTGCTCGCGAACAGCGCCGACCTCGCCGAATCGACGGGCATCGCGGGCTTCGCCAAGGATTTCGAAGGCAAGCCGGGTTTCGGTTGGTACGAACGCACGAAGAATCCCGGTGGCGCGTTATTGCCGCAGCAGATCACCGAGTTCACGAACTCCGGTCTCGCCGTCGGTGCCGCGACCGTGAACATGTCGGCGGATCCTGAGCGCGAATTCCTGGGCTATTGGACCGGCACGTCGACGTACGGGTCGTTCTCCTACCTCAAGTATGGATTGATGCGCCTTTTCTCGCAGCTCGCGCAGGATTGTCCGCTCAAGGTCGGCAAAGTGATCTGGGTCGTCGGTCACTCGGGTCCTGAGACCGCCGAAGACAGTCGCACGCACTTCGGCATTTTCGCACCGGGCGTGACGCAGCTTTTCCCCGACGGTCACGTGTTGAACTTGCATCCCTGGGAGCACAACGAAGTCGCGCCGATGCTCGCCGCCGCGTTGGCGAGCGATGTGCCGATCATCGCGCTGCACCTGACGCGTCCGAATGTGAAAGTGCCCGACCGCGCCGCGCTCGGTGTCGCTTCGCACATGGATTCCGCCAAGGGCGCCTACGTGATCCGCGCCTTCGATCCCAAGCGGCCGAAGGAAGGCACGGTGATCGTGCAGGGCACGAGCACGACAGAGTCCGTCTACGCGCTGCTCGCAAAGTTCGCTTCCGGCGCGATGCCCAACGTGAAGCTCGTGCAAGCCGCGTCGTGGGAGCTTTTCCAAATGCAGCCGCAGAGTTATCGCGACCAGATCCTTCCCCATGCGGAGTGGATCGACTCGACGGTGATCACGAACGGCGCGCGCCGCCTGATGCACGACTGGCTCGCGAGCAAGGTCGCCGAGGAATACGCCATGTCGAGCGACTGGGACGACCGCTGGCGCACGGGTGGAAATGTCGAGGAACTGAAAGTCGAGGCGCACATCGACCCCGCGAGTCTCGAAGCGGGCATCCGCAAGTTCGCAGCCGACCGCGAGAAGCGCTTCGCGCGCCTGCGCGGCTAACGGTGTCAGGCACCCAACCACCCGACCTTTTGCATTCGCCTGACGGACGGGTTCGGGGGAGCGGCTGGCTCAACGTCGGTTCTAGCCATCGATTCTGCACAACCTCGAGGGCTTCGCCCCACGGCGGCTGCAGCTACCGCTAATAAAGGTTCGGGCCTCAACTTTTATTAGCGATCGGGCCAACGCAAGAAGTTTCATCAACGCTCCGTGACGGACCCGCGACTCGCCGACCTCTTTCAGCCGTGTGTCAGGCGCAGGCAATAGGTCGGCTGGTTGGGTGTCTGACACCGATTTGCGACACTGGTCCCATGGCCACCACCCGCCGCACGCTGTATCCCCCGATCGAACCCTACAACGCCGGGCGACTGACCGTCGATTCGCCGCACGTCCTCTATTATGAGGAGTGCGGCAACCCCAAGGGCCAGCCGGTGATCTTCGTGCACGGCGGGCCCGGGGGCGGGTTGGATCCGCGCTATCGGCGCTTTTTCGATCCGGCGCACTATCGCATCGTGCTTTTCGATCAGCGCGGCTGCGGGCAGAGCACGCCGCACGCGGAACTTTCGAACAACACGACCTGGCACCTCGTCGCGGACATGGAGCTGCTGCGCAAGAAGCTCGGCATCGAACGTTGGATGGTCTTCGGCGGTTCGTGGGGCTCGACACTTGCGCTCGCCTACGCGCAAAAGCATCCCGCGGTCGTGACTGCACTGGTGCTGCGCGGAATTTTCCTGCTGCGCAAGCGCGAGATCGATTGGTTCTATCAGCAGGGTGCCAGCCACATGTTTCCCGATGCGTGGGAGCCTTATCTCGCGCTGATTCCGGCCACGGAACGCGGTGACATGGTGGCGGCTTACTACAAGCGGCTGACCAGTCCCGACGCCAAGATTCGTTTGGAAGCGGCGCGCGCGTGGAGCATCTGGGAAGGCTCGACGAGCACCTTGATGTACGACAAGGAACTTGTCGCCAAGACCGGCGAGAGCGACTTCGCGCTGGCTTTCGCGCGCATCGAGTGCCACTACTTCATCAACCGCGGCTTCATGGAAGTCGACGATCAACTGCTGCGCGACGCGAAAAAGATCAGCCACATTCCTGGCGTGATCGTGCAAGGTCGCTACGACGTGGTCTGTCCTGCCGAGAGCGCCTGGGCCTTGCACCGCGCCTGGCCCAAGGCCGAACTTCGCATCGTGCCCGACGCGGGCCACTCCGCCATGGAGCCGGGCAATCTGCACGAACTGGTCAGCGCGACGGATCGATTGCGCAGCTGATCAGGCCGGCCGTTCCTTCTGTTTCATCCGGCTTCCGCCGCGCAAGAGACCGAGGTCGAGCAACACCGCGACCACGACCAGCGCGAGCCAGATCCCCTGCGGAGTTCCAGCGCTCCGCTCGTGCGCGTAAGCGTAAGCCAGAGTCGTCATCGGCGCAAAGATCAGGCCGGCGAGCGGCCAGAGGATCGTCGAAAAGTTTCTCCCGAGCAAGTCAGAGAACAGCCACACGAGAAACAACGCAACGCGCGGCATCGCAAGCGCAAGACAACCAATGAAGCAAGGCATGGGCCTGAAGCGTAGCTTCTGAATCGGACAGTACGGTGCCAGGCACGATTTTTCCCTATT
>JANMRV010000321.1:0-9824 GCA_031388685.1 Planctomycetota bacterium | reverse complement strand
GAGCGTGCTTCGGCGATGCTGCGTCGCGCTCGGAAATGGGTGCTCGGCGGCCAGGAAGGCCGCCTGTGCACCCATTGCCCATCGCTCTCCTTGCCTCGCCTTCCCACGCTCTGTCTCGCTACGGGCCTTTTTCAACGGGCTGCTAGACCCAGACGCTAACACTGAATTCTACTCCATGTCGAGTACAAGGACCTGGGCGCCGACTATTTTGATCGCCGCAACGAAGCCAAGACCGCCAAGCGCCTGATCACGCGCCTGCACAGCCTCGGTTACAACGTCTTGATCACGCCGACCATGCCCGCGGCCGGATAGGTCTGTTTCTATCTAGAAGGCCGGCCTCCACGCGAGGTCGAGCTGAAAGCTGCCTCAGTGGTAGGAAGGGGCTGTGTTGCAACCCCAAGCCACAAGGAAGCCGAGCACGCAGCAATCTTCCACCGCGATCGCGGTCCTGGCCGCCGTTCGTGTCGTGCCCTCCGTCGATCTCGCGCGGCTACTTGGCCAAACTGCAGATTCTCACGGTCGACTCCTGCAACGCGCAGAATCGGAAGTTTCAGTTCCTTCGGAAGTGCCGGCCACTGACGCGTCAGTGCGAGCAAAGCATCACGATCCTGTTCCGAGTGGCCGCACAGAGGGCCGGCGCCCGCTGACGAGATCGACGCATCGCCAGAAACACCCGTATTTCCAGGGATTTCGGTGCACTCTGCGGGATTCCTCGAAGCGGGAGGGATCCGCTCAGTCTTCCAACTGGTTAGAGAAGCGGCCTGAGACTTTCGAACCGCGCCTGTACTTCCGACCACGACGGATACGCTCCGTAGCACAGCGCCCTGCATTGGCGGTCGTATTCCTCGGCAATCGTTTTCGCAATTGCCGACGGAGGAAAGAGTGCATCGCTGCGGGCGAAACTCATTTTCTCCGGCTTGAAATAGTCCCGAGCGAAGTGCTCGCTGCTTATGAGGTCGTAGTCGGCCTTGATCACCGCATATTCCGCGGTCTTGAGCATCGCGCGCACATCAGCTTCGCCAGCGAGCTGGTAGAGGTCGTAGTCGTGGCGCGCGTAGCTACCCAGCGCACTCTTGTCGCGCTTGAGCAACTCGATCTTGCCGTGAATTGCGAACATCTTTTCGACGAACGTGCGGCGGAAGTGCAAGAGGCGCATCGAAAACGAGCCTTCGTCGTCGGCGCCCAATGAGTGGCCGGTCGCCAGGAAGAACTCGGCGAGGAAGGACCGCAGCTGAACTTCGCTGGTCGGCTCGCGACCGCTGGCAGTTCCTGTCTCGAGCAGGACGCGGTTTTGCACGTCGCCCGGACCTCCAAACCGCTGGGTGTACATGAAACGATCGCCTCGCCCGATGCCGCCGATCGGCTGGCTCTCCTCTCGAAGAAAAAGGTCAAACCAGGGTGCTTGCCCACTGCGTCACGAAGGCGCTTGAGCTCTCGGTCGATGCCTTTCTTGCCGAGCGGTGGTTCGAAGGCGAGGGGATCCAGGAACAGATCGAGGTCCTCCGAGAATCGCTGGATCAAGATCCAGCCTTTCGAAAGGCTCGTTCCTCCCTTGAAAATCGCTTTTTCGCCCGTCGTCTCAGCCACGACGCGCAGGGTCTCGGTGACGTAGTAGTCCTTCTCGATAATCGCGGCGCGGAGCCCCCGTCCCTGAAAGTGCCGCTCAGCCTCGAGAACGGCCTGATCAAAATCTGGATGCTCGAACAGCCGCATACGCCGCTATCCCTTCGCGTGCCAGGAGCGCGCGGCGGAGAGTTCCGAAAAGGCGCCGAAGTCGAACCGGGACAGCTGATTCAACGAAGCACGCAATGGTTTCAGCGCCCTTGGATCCTTGCCCAACTCCTCGCCGAGCGCACCCATCATCGCCCTCACGCGGGGCGGCTCCGTCGGAGCGACCCTCAGCAGCCGCTGATAGCGGCTCGCCTCCGCCAGGAGCTTCAGCGTTCTTCGAACCGTGTCGCGCGGCGACAGTTCGCTCGTGCGGCCGCCCTGACGCAGAAATTCCAGCATGGCGGCATCTGTCATCGACAGTTCGCTCCAAGCTGCCGGCCGACGCGTGTGAACAACCGTATCGTCCCCGACGAGCTTGCGCGGAAGGCTCGAGGCACTGGTCGACAGTTCGCCGCGAGCGGAACTCTGCGTGGAGTACCCGAGCAGGTTTGCGGCCGCGAGGCCCGAGGGAAACATTGACCACCGGCGGGTGGCAAGTTCTCGGACGGCCGTCGGGTTCGGCCGGCTCGTGCCAAAGGCCGTCTTGCGGGTTCGATAGTACGTGCCCTTGCTCAGCCGCTCGATCTCGCGCGCCCTCGCGAGCCGGGACAAGGCTTGCGCGACCGCTCCGAAGGAAAGGCCCTGGAAATCCTCTAGCCGCCACAGCCGCTCGCCGCCTTGCTCGACGCGTTCCCGCACCACTGCCGCCACATTCCGCGGCCGCCGATTGCTGGATGACGACATGCAGGCCTCCATCGGCAAAATCTGGTCCGGTCCGGCGTACTTGTCAAGTTTTGAGACATAAAAACTTGACAATTGTTGGCGAACCACGCCCCTCTAGCTTTCCAAAATGGCCATGCCGGTCTGAACTCGCTCCGAGCCTCAAGTCGGCCCCTTGACTGAACGATAATAATAGCATAGTATCTTACATCATGGTCGGAGTAGTTCAGCGCCAATCGGTTGCCTCCATGGCCCACAGACGCATCGTTGGCTGGGGGCGGGGGCGAGTGTTCGTGCCTCTAGACCTCCTCGACTTGGGAAGCCGCCAGGCGGTCGACGTGCTGCTTCACCGTCTGGCGGCGAAGGGG
Source organism: Planctomycetota bacterium (assembly GCA_031388685.1). Classification (GTDB taxonomy): domain Bacteria; phylum Planctomycetota; class UBA1135; order UBA1135; genus JADJQU01. The sequence goes on along the minus strand of JANMRV010000321.1, from coordinate 7,026 downwards.
ACGATTCGAAACCTGGCTCGCGGGGTCTACGACTACCCGAAGAAACACGATCGATTCGGGCTCCTCACACCGTCCGCCGACGACATTGCCAGGGCCGTGGCACGCTCAAGCCAAGCGAGCATCGTTCGCTCTGGAGCGACGGCGGCGAACTTTCTGGGACTCTCGACGCAAGTGCCCGCGCGAACGGTGTACTTGACTGACGGGCCGACTCGAAGCGTGCGGGCCGGAAAGCTGACCATTCGCCTCAGGCATGCGGCGCCATCGCGTATGGTCGGCGGCGACACGACAGCGGGGCTCGTCCTGCGTGCGCTTCAGTTTTTCGGACAGGACGCGATCGACGACGCGATGATCGCGCACCTGCGCAGATCCCTCAGCGATGCTGATCGGAATGCACTTGTCGGGCTTCGACAACGTGCAACGACTTGGATGCAGCCCATCATCGCTCGGATCGTGGACGGCGAGGCCAAGGCGAACGACAAGAGCAACCTGGACACCGTAGCTCTGAAGCGAAGTCAGGCCGGCACAGCACCCAGCAAGGGATAGTCGATGGACAAGGTTGCCCGACTGCCCGCCGCCGATCGAGCGGACCTCTTCACGCAGACTGCGGCCCGCATGGGCTTGGCCAACCCCGTCATCGTCGAGAAGGATTTCTGGGTTTGCTGGACGCTGAAGCGCCTGTTCCAGCTGAGCACGCCGCCACGGCTGCTGTTCAAGGGCGGAACTTCGCTCTCGAAGGGCTTTGGCCTGATCGAGCGGTTCTCGGAAGACATCGACCTGAGCCTGGCGCGGGAGGACATTGGCTTCGATGCCGTGAGGGCGCCGGCGACTGAAAAGAGCCGAAAGCAGAACCAGAGAGCCGTCGATGAACTGCTGAAGGCCGCGAAGCTGCACGTCGTCGAGACGCTCGTTCCCAGGGTCCGAGTGGACTTCGAGCGCGCGCTGACCGAGCCGTTCATTCTTGATACGGAGGAGAGTGCCAGCGAGAGCAAGGTGTTCTTCCGTTACCCGAAGGCATTGGGCGACACCGCGTACGGCAGCGCCCACGCCTACATCAATCCCGCTGTCCTTCTGGAGCTGGGCGCGCGAGCGGATCACTACCCAACGAGGCAGGTCGCGATCGCACCCTACGCGGCGATCGAATTCCCCGACGAGTTCACGGATCCAGCGTGCCTGGTCATCGCGCAAGCGCCGGAACGCACGCTGCTCGAGAAGGCCCTGATCCTGCACAGTGGCATCGGCAGGGGCAGGTTCTCCAAGCACACGTCACGACATGCCTACGACTTGGCGAGGCTGTTTCGCGACAAGGCGACGATGGACGCAGTCACGCATTTGCTTTTCAAGCAGGTCGCGGAGCACAAGGTCAACTTTGCCGACGACAGGCAGGCCGGCGACGCGCCGACCGCGGGAATCAGACTTGTTCCACCCGGGGGCGAGCTGCGACAAATGCTCGCCGATGACTACCGGAGCATGAACGAGATGTTCTTCCAGGAACCGCCAGCGTTCGCCGTCATCTTGGAGGATTTGGGCAGACTCGAGGTGATCCTGAACGCGCTTCCTCGGTAGTCGCATGCTCAGCGGCTCGAACGCGACAGTGCATGAGGGGCAGCTACTGCCGCGGATCGTCGAATCCTGCAACGCGCAGCATCGCAAGTTTCAGTTCACCTGGAAGTGCTGGCCAGCAGCGCGCAAGGGCAGACAAGTCCTCGCCGTCCCATTTCGAGTGGCCGAGCAGGAGGCAGAGCAGCTCGCTGGCGAATTCTACGATTCAGCCTAAGTGCCTGCAATCCATAGGCTTCCGCACATTCCGCAGCATGGTCCCATCCGGATTGCAAATCCGTTATTCCCCGGTTCGATCCCGGGTGCCGCCTCCAACAACCGCGTTCTTGATGGCAAGAAGCGGGATGGAGCGGACTGCTGCGGACACTCGCGGACCCTGAAAGACAGCTCCCGATTCTCCCGTGTTGACGACCGCCCGGCGATCAGACCTCAGGACGTCTCCCACAGCGCACGAATCGGCACGGCATGCATGCCGTCGCCGAAGCTCGCGCAAGCTTCGCCGTCGTAAAGCACGATTCCGCCTGCGAAGCGTTGGCCCGCGGCCTCCTTCAGCTTGCGCAAGCCTCGGAAATCGGACGCCCTGACCGTCGCGGCCGATTTCACTTCGACGCCCGCAACGCGGCCTGCATCCTGCTCCATCACGATGTCCACCTCCGCACCGTCGCGGTCTCGGAAGTGGAAGAAGTTGATCGGCAGTGGACGCCAACTCGCCTGACGCCTGAGCTCCTGCAGCGCAAAGGTCTCGAGCAGCGGGCCCAGCGCCTCGCGATCCGCATGCAAGGACTTGGCGTCGAGGCCCAATAGCGCGCAGGCCAGGCCCGTGTCGCCCATGTGCAGCTTTGGGGTCTTCACCAGTCGACTCAGGCGGTTGCTGTGCCACGGCGGCAGGCGTTCGAGCAGGAATACGCGCTCCAGTACAGTGACGTAGTCGTGGATCGTCTGGCGTGTCAGCTGGAACGGGCCAGCGAGCTCGGTCACGTTGATGAGGCGCGCCGTGTGCCCTGCCGCGAGTGCAAGCAGACGGGGCAACGCGTCGAGCGAGCGAAGTCGACTCAGGTCGCGCACATCGCGCTGTACCTGCGTCTCGACGTAGTCGCGGTACCAGGCGGCGCGCCTGGGGGCAGAGCGCCGCGCGAGTGCCGCCGGGTAGCCGCCCGCCGCGATGCGCGTCGCGAGCTCCGGCCCGAGACGCTCGCTGGTGCGTGTGCGAAACTTGTTCTCGAACAGGTCATCGAGAAACTTGGGCTTCTTGCCGGCCAGCTCGCACTGTGCGAGGGGATGCAGTCGCAGAATTCCCATTCTTCCGGCGAGCGAATCCGCGAGTGCCGGCACGAGCAGTACATTGGCCGAGCCGGTCAGGATGAATCGGCCCGAGGTCCGCTTGCGGTCGATCGCGGTCTTGAGCGTGGTGAATATTTCCGGCACACGTTGCACTTCATCCAGGATCGACCGCAAAGGCAGTCCTGCGACGAATCCGACTGGATCCTGTTGGGCCGCGCGGCGCAGCGCATCGTCGTCGAACGAGAAGTAGTGGTAGCCGCGGCGCTCGCCGACTGTACGCGCGAGGGTCGTCTTGCCGCTCTGGCGTGGCCCATGGATCAGCACCGCCGGGGTATCCCCCAGCGCTTCGCGCAGGCGCTCTGACAAGTGGCGGGGATACTTGCGCAACATGCCGGATTCTAGCGCGGCCGTTCGGCTGATCGCAACCTGGAGGTTCGGCTGATCGCTAGTTCATTGGCCGGCTGATCGCTAGATGGTGCTGCGCCGGGGCGCAAGGCAACGCCTAGGCCGACAGCCGGCGCCCTGAGCAGGCGACGGCGATGCGTGCGGCAGCGCAGCCCGCCCAAAGCCGAGCTGATTCGACCAAATCACCGATTCTGAGAGTCGATTCCGGTGACCAGGAGCAGCTTGAGATTCGGATCCGCCGGGAGCGCGGAATTGATGTGGCCGAGGAGTTGAGCCTCGCGCTGTCCCAGATCGAGTGGCCGGGCAGGCGGCCGGGCAGGTCGCTGACGACATCGCGCTGTGATCAGAAGTTCTCGCGCTCCGCAGGCGCGCACCGCTGGCCAATCGTGTGCTCGATCCGGGCGTGTTAACGGCAAGCAGAAAAGGGACCTGTGCGGCGGCCTGAAAGGCGACCCCCATGGAATTGGACTCCTGACCATTGGCCCACCACGATGGATCAGCTGCCTCGGGGGGAGGGGCGGTAGCTCCCTGTCCGCCTGTCCGGCCGCTTCTAATCGTTTTATTGACCACGGCCTCAGTTCTAAGCAAAATGGCGTCCAAGTAATCGTTTCAACGGCAACAGGGAGGCGCACACCATGGCGAATTGGATCGGATACCGCTGGCTGGCTGAGCGATACGGTGTCCGCGCGGTGCAGCCTTTCCGAACAGAGAGCGCCATCTCTGGCTCGCGCAGCACTCTGCGCGAGGAGGGGTACAGCCAGGAGCTCTACCCGCCCCAGTTCGAACCCGCCGCCACCCTCGGGGGGCAGCTTACATTCGCTCTCAAGCACGAGGGGGTCCATCTCGAGTTTCTCGCACGGCTCTTCGCCGCGCTGGAACCAGCCGAACTCGACGCCTAGATTGTCCAGGACACAATCGAGCACGAAATGCGCGACGAAGCGGCGTTTTTGCGAAACCTGCGTGCCGCGCGCGAGGGCATCAAGCGCGTCCTCGAAGGCCCCGACCCTGACATCGATCGCATCATTCGCTCGATCCGTGAAAACGGCGGCAAGGTCACGGGCAAGCTTCGCAAAGAGTTCCCGCAGCTCGAGGACTCTGTTGTCGCCCGCGCAATCGTCCAAGCGGTGGTTACAGCGTTCGCGTGAGCGATTCCCGGCGGCAACCGTTAGCGGAAGACCCGATGCATGGAGTCGGCAAGGTTCGCCGATTCCCGTCGTTCCACGCTAGCTGAGGCAAGGGCGCGTGATCGTGAGGGCCTACCTCGAATTGTCCCGGGAGCGTCGTCGGAGAGTCTGCGAGGAGGCCTCCTGCTGGCTAGAGCAGGGGCCTGAGACTCTCGAACCGCGCCTGGACTTCTGACCAAGGCGGAAACGCTCCGTAACACAGTGCCCTGCACTGGCGGTCGTATTCCTCGGCAATCGTTTTCGCAATCGCCGACGGAGGAAAGAGCGCATCGCTGCGGGCGAAACTCATGTTCTCCGGCTTGAAGTAGTCCCGGGCGAAGTGCTCGCTGCTGATGCGGTCGTAGTCAGCCTTCATCGCCGCGTACTCCGGAGACTCGAGCATCGCGCGCACCTCGGCTTCGCCGGCAAGCTGGGAGAGGTCGTAGCAGTGACGCGCGTAGGTTCCCAGCGGGCGCTGGTCGCGCTTGAACAACTCGACCTTGGCGTGGATCGCGAACAGCTTCTCGACGAAGGCGCGGCGGAAGTTCAAGAGTTGCAGCGAAAACGAGCGTTCGTCGTCGGCGCCCAATGAGTGACCCGTCGCGAGGAAGAACTCAGCGAGGTAGGACCGCCGCTGAACTTCGCTGGTCGGCTCGCGTCCGCTGGCGGTGCCCGTCTCGAGCAGAACTCGGTTCTGCACTTCGCCAAGTCCCCCGAACCGCTGCGTGTAGAGGAAGCGATCGGCTCTACCGACGCCGCCAACCGTCTGGCTCTCGTCCGCAAGGAACGTGAGGCCGGGGAGTTCGCCCACTGCGTCACGAAGGCGCTTGAGTTCGCTGTCGATCCCTTTCTCGCCGGGCGGGGGCTCGAATGCGAGGGGATCCAGGAACAGGTCGATGTCCTCCGAGAATCGCTGGATCAAGTTCCAGCCCTTCGAGAGGCTCGTTCCTCCCTAAAACTGGACATATTCTGGCGCCCCCAGCCTATTCTGGGCCTTCATCAACCCACGACTCGGTGGACACTTCCACTGCGGGAGGCGCAGTATGAATGACGTTCCTTCGCCATCGAGGTGCTCGAGTGCCCGCACTGCGGAGCACGGCGCAAGCTGATCGCGATGATCAGCGATGGCGTCGTCGTGCGGAAAATCCTAGGGTCATCTCGGACTGCCGAGCGAGCCTCCAATCCCCGCGCGCTCACGCGTCGGCGAAGCACTGGCGTTTGGTGTGTGAGGGAGCACCAGCGGGCATCCGTGCGCACGCTCCGCGTGCGCGCGAGGCGACGCATTGCCACGCGAGAAACAGCCGCCCGCTCGAGCGCTGACGGAGGACACTTCGTGGCACGCCAAGAGCGCCTCAACCCACAGAAACCGGAGAAAACGGCCGCTTCGCGGCCCGCACCCACCGCGGCGCCGCTACCGTGAAGACAGGATCAGGGGCTTGGATTTCCTTCCGTCCGAACTCGATGGCCTTTCACTGTGGCGCGACGCCAATTGCGTTGGACACTCCGACGCAGTCGAAGTCCAGGTGCTCGGCGCGCGCGGCATCGTCGGATGGCCACGAGCGCGGCCGGGATCGACGATCGCTCGCCTACATGCTCTCGGAGTCAAGTTCTCGGACAACTCGCTGCGTCCGAGTTTTGATTGGGTCACCAATCCGCTGCAGCCGGCGCCCTGACGGGCTCGGTTCGCCGTTGCGCGCAGTCGTCGGCGCGATCACGTCTCAGGCGTGCGCGACTCAAGCTGACTGCGCCCCCGCCCGCCGCGCGTCACTTCGCCTCGCGCGCTCGGGCGAGGAGCGCGTCTACGTCGGCCCAGAGCTTCGTCCAGCCCTCGCGATCGTCAGAAACCATGTCAGCGAGACGGTCGCGAACACATGCGAGGTCCGTGTCCTCTTTCCAGTGTTCCAGCGTCGCCACGAGTTCCGATGGCGCCTTCTCGCGCGCGGCGAGATCGGCGCGGAGCCACTCGAGCGCGCGGCCGCGCCATTCCGCGGCGTCCGCTTCTCCGCGTGCGGCTTGCAGCGACGCCGAGCAGGCGGCGTTGTAACGGTGGTGACTGGAGAGATCCTCGGCGAGCGCGACGTCCTCGGCAAACGCTTCGGCGGACATCCGCGCGGACTCCGCGTGGCGCGACTTCCCATCGAGCAGCAGCGCGAACTCGATGCGCTCGAGCGCGTCGCGGGGTTCCCTCTCACCCGCGAGCACTTGCTCGAGACGATTCTCCGGTTCCGCTTGCCGCTCGGCGGATTCAACCCAATCCGCGGAGGGATAAGTCCAGTCGGCCCGTTTCAAGCCGAGCGCATGTCCCTGCTTCAGCCACGGCAGTGCATCACGAAACTGTTGGCGCCCCATGAGCACGAGGCCGAGGTTGCAGTGTGCCTCGGCGAAGTCAGGTCGGAGCCGGATGGTCTCGCCGAACGCCTCGATCGCGGCCTCGGCCTCACCCTTATCTCTTAGGGCGTTGCCGCGGTTGTAGTGGGCCATGGAGTTCCGTGCATCGATCTCGATGGCCCGGTTGTAGGCGGCGAGCGCATCGTCCAAGCGCTCCAAGTCACGGAGCAGGCTGCCGCGAGTGTTGTGGGCTTGGGAGTACTGTGGGTCGAACTTGACCGCGAGATCGAGC
>JANMRV010000247.1:0-1459 GCA_031388685.1 Planctomycetota bacterium | reverse complement strand
GGATCAGCTTCCGCCAGCCGGTGCTGCGCGTCGCGAAGGAACGCGCGGGCGAGAAACAAGAGTGGACGCGCGATTCCAATCCGGGTGAGGTCTGGGAAGAAGATGAGTTTTGGATCGCGCTTTCGTGGCGCATCGATCCGGATGGATCGCTCGGGATTCGCAAGTACTACGAGTCGCCGTATCGGCCCGGTCAGCGCATCACCGTCGACGAGTATTACCAGTGGATCTTCGAGAACTCCGTGCCGGGGCTGCCGGAAGAGGCGAAGAAACTCGGGATGACGCCGCTCGAGTACATGCGACGCCACGGCGCGTTCCTGGTGGAAAAGGACACTTGGCAGAGCTACTTGAAGAAGCTCTCGGCCAAGGAACTCGAGGGCGCGACCGAGACGACGGACGGCACGATTCAGCGCGGCGGCGCAGCGATCGGCGTCGTGGCGCAGGGCGCGGCGCGCGTGGGGTTCGCGACACCTTCGCGCAAGCTCGAGCTGTGGTCGCAGACGATGGCGGATTGGGGGTGGAAGGAACACACGCTGCCGAATTACATCGAGAGCCATGTGCACAGAAAGCACATGGATATCGAGAAGGGCGAGTATCCGCTGGTGCCGACGTTCCGGCTGCCGACACTCATCCATACGCGCTCGGGGAATTCGAAGTGGCTGTACGAACTCTCGAATACGAATCCGGTTTGGATCCATCCGACGGATGCGGCGCGGATTGGCGTCGATACTGGGGATTTGGTGCGCGTGGCGACGCGCATCGGGCACTACGTCAACAAGGTCTGGGTCACCGAGGGCATGCGGCCGGGTGTGGTCGCTTGCTCGCACCACCTTGGGCGTTGGCGCTTGTTCGACGACATGGGCTCGGAGTGGGCCACGTTCAAGGCGGTGCGCGAAGATCAGGGCGGCGGGAAGTATCGCTTCCGGCGCATCGAGGATATTCGGCCGTTCGATTCGTCGGATCCCGACTCGAAGCGCGTGTGGTGGACCGACGGCGGCGTGCACCAGAATCTGACGTTTCCGGTGCAGCCTGATCCGGTCAGCGGCATGCACTGCTGGCACCAGCGCGTCACGGTGACTCGCGCGCTCGCGGAAGATCAGTACGGCGATGTGTGCGTCGACACAGTGAAGTCGATGCAGGTCTATCGCGAATGGCTCGTGAAAACGCGGCCCGCACCGGGTCCTGGCGGATTGCGCCGGCCACTGCACTTCGCACGCGCGGTGAAGCCAACCGCCGCGGCGTACCTGATCAAGTAGGGATACCGGGATACCGTACCAGGTTCGGCTTCGGTACTTCGCACGCTGCGTGGAGCGCGAGGCGCGGAAGTCGAACCTGGTACGGTATTCCGATGCAGAGCAACGCCTCGGTGCCCCTCAGCTCGCAGGCCGCCGAGATGCGCTGGAGGCAAGGGGCCGCCCCAGGGTAAGGTAGTGGGCCCGCGGGGAAGTCGCAGGATTTCCAG
>JANMRV010000363.1:0-13773 GCA_031388685.1 Planctomycetota bacterium | reverse complement strand
GTGAGCTTCGTGGCTCGCACCGCGGACGGCACCGCACTGCTCGCCGGCAAGACCGTGGTGCTCCTTCACGGCGACCGGGCTCAGCACATGGAGTTCATCGGCGCGGCCTCCGAGTGCTTCGTCGTGCCCGGCGCGCCGCTGCCCGGCAAGACGAACTACTTTCACGGCAACGACCCGGCCCGCTGGGTGACCGGCGTTCCGCAATACTCCGGAGTCCGATTCGTCGAGCTCTACCCGGGCGTGGATCTCGTGTGGGGAAGCCGCAGCGGAAACCTCGAATATGACCTCGAGATTCAGCCCGGCGTGGACCTGGCGAGCGTAGCGATCAAGCTCGAAGGCATCGACGACGTTTGTGTCGACGACCAAGGCGACCTGCACGTCGAGAGCGGCGATCGGGAAGTCATTCACCGCAAGCCGGTCTGCTGGCAAACCGCGCTCGACGGAGCACGCCACACGGTCGAATGCCGCTTCGTGGTCACCGATGACGTCGTGCGCTTCGCGTCGGAAACTCTCGATCCAATGCTGCCGCTCACGATCGACCCGACGCTCGTGTTCAGCACCTACCTAGGCGGCACGCTGCTCGACATCGTCGGAGGACTCGCCGTCGATCCCGCGGGAAACGTCGTGATCTCTGGTTCGACGGCTTCAATCGACTTTCCGACCACCGGCGCCTTCCAGCCTGCGTTTGCAGGCGTCCGCGATGTGTTTGTAAGCAAGATGAACTCCGCCGGTACCGCGCTCTTGTGGTCCACTTTCCTGGGAGGAACCGGGCACGACTATCTGGAACCGAGCGGGCTCGCGATCGACTCGGCGGGGCGCTTGTGCTTGGGTGGCAGCACCTTGGCTGCGGACTTCCCGACGACACCGGGATGCGCGCAAGCTGCCTTTGGCGGAGAGAGCGACGGATTCGCGGCGGTGATCGCGGCGGACGGCAGCGCGCTCGTGTACTCGAGCTACCTCGGTGGAGCTGGTCATGACGGTCCGCGTTCGATCGCCGTCGATCTGCAAGATCGGCTGATCATCGCGGGCTCGGCGCGCGCGGGATTCCCGACCACGCCGGGAGCATTTTCGAGGACCAACCCGGCCGTGGGCGACGGCGACATCTTCGTCAGCGTGATCGCGCCCCTGGGCGCGGGCGCGGCCGACCTTGTGTATTCGACCTACATCAGCGGCAGTCTGTTCGATCGAGCCGATGACGTGGCGGTCGATGCCCAGGGCCGCATTCACGTCTGCGCCACGACGTTCACCTCCAAGACCAGCGTGAAACTGCCGACGACCCCCAGCGCGTTTCGACCGACGCTGACCATCGCGAACAACGACACGAGTTTCAAGTACGCCGGCTACTACGCCGTAATTGCGCCGAACGGGAATGGAGCGGCCGATCTTGCCTACGCGAGTTTCGTCAACAGCCGCCAGTCCTACATCCTGACGGCCTACGCCGTCGCACTCGACGGACTCGGCCGCGCTTTCATCACCGGCACCGCGGATGGAGCAACGATTCCGACCACCGCCAACGGCCGCGACCTGACGGCGAACGGATTCCAGGATTCGTATCTCGTGGTGGTCAACTCCGCGCTGTCCGGAAGCGCGAGCCTGGTTTACGGGAGCTACATCGGCAGCACGGATTACGACCGCGGCCACGACCTCGTCGTAGGCTCCGATGGCCGCGTCTACATCGTCGGATTCTCGAGCGCGATCACCGCGCCGCCCGGCACTTCGAAGAAGATTCCTTTCCCGACCACGGCCGATGCACTGCGCCGTGTTTCCGCGGGCAACTACGACGGCACCCTGACCGTGCTCGACCTCACGCTCGCGCCAAGCGCGCAGATGACATATTCCACGATGTTCGGCGGAACGGTCACCGACAACCCGGTGCAAATCAGAGAGTGGTCCAACCGACGCTTCTTCGTCGCGGGATACACGGGCCCGAACGGCACGGGCTTCCCGACCACGGCCGGTGCCTATGACACGACCATCAACGGCGACTCGGACGGATTCGTCATGCGCTTCGACTTCTGACGAAGACGAGTGAGCGCGCCGGCAGGGCGCATTCGACCTTCGCAACCTGCAAACATGTTTGCAGGTTGCGAAGTTGTTTTGGAGAGTGGGAGCGAAAGGCACGACAATACTCCCGATGAAAATTGCACCCTTCGTCTGCACGCTCGCGTTCATTCCACTGGCACACGGGCAGACCAAGGAGTCGCCGCTCACCCCCGATGAGGAGCGCGCGAGCTTCGTCGTGCCGGCAGGTTTCGCGGTCGACCTCGTCGCCAGCGATCCTGATCTCGCCAAAGTCGTCGACGTCTCCTTCGACGACATGGGTCGCATGTGGGCCGTCACGGCGGTCGAGTATCCGGTCGATGCGAACGAGACTCCCGGCGCGGGCGACATCTACAACACGGAAGGCCGCGACCGAGTTCTGGTCTTCGACACGCCCTGCGCGAGTGGCGTCCAAAAGCCGCGCACGTTCGCCTCGGGCATGGTGATGCCGATGAGCGTGCTCGCCATCAAGGACGGCGTACTCGTCGCCCAGGGCTCGAAGATCTTCCTGATGCGCGACAGCGACAACGACGGCGCCGCGGATCAGCGCGAGGTCGTGCTCGAAGGTTTCGGGATCCAGGATTCGCACCTCATGCCGCACCGCATGATCCGCGGTCCCGGCGGCTGGATCTACGTGATGCAAGGCGCGTTCAATTCCTCGCGCGTCGTGACGAAGAGCGGAGCCATCGTGGCCTTCGATCAGTGCAAGGTCGGCCGCTTCAAGCCCGACGGGTCGAGCTTCGAGGTCGTCGGCACGGGCCTCAACAACATCTGGGGCTTCGTGATCGATACGCGCGGCCAGATGTGGATCCAGGAAGCGAACGATCTGGGTTATCCGGTCGTGCCATTCCACTTGGGGGCCAGTTATCCGGGCATCGGCGATCATCGCGACAAGCCATATTCCCCGTGGTTTCCGCCGCTTTCGCGCTTCGAGATGGGCGGCACGGGTCTGTCGGGGCTGGCGCTGTCGGAAGACGCGGATGGATTCGCCGCGCCCTACGACGGAGCGATGATTCTCGCCAATCCGATCGCGCGCTCGATCCAAGCCATTCGCGCGAAGGAGCAGGACAGCCTGCACGATCTGGAAAAGTTGCCCGATCTGGTGACGACCGCGGATGCCTGGTTTCGACCGATCGCGATCCACTACGGCCCCGACGGCGCGCTGTACATCGTCGACTGGTACAACAAGATCATCTCGCACAACGAAGTGCCGCGTACCGATCCGGGCCGCGACAAGACCCACGGGCGCATCTGGAGATTGCGCCACGAGTCGCAGGCGGCCGAGGCGATCGTCGATGTGACGCACGAGCCGGACGCAAAGTTGCTCGATCACTTGCGCGCGAAGTCGACCTGGGAAGCGCGCGCCGCGTGGCATCAGATCGTCGATCGGCAGGCAGCAGGCCTGACGCCGCAACTTGCTGAAATGCTGCGCGACAAGAATCTTTCGACGCGCGTTCGCCTGCTCGCGCTCTGGTCGCTCGAGGGCCTGGGAAACGCGCTCGTGACCATCGACGCAGAACTGATCGCCGATGCGGACGTTGCGATCCGGCGCGAGGCGATCCGCGCGCGCGGCGAAGCACGCTCCGTCGTCGGAGGAGCGATCACGGAACTCCTTTCCATGTCGAAGGAAAGCGATGCGACGGTCCGCCAGGCGGCGATTCGCGCGCTTGAACAAGCGAAAGACTTCGATGCGCTCAACATCAGCGCCCTGCTCAGTCTGGTGCAACCAGCCTTGGAAATCGCAACGCCGAACGTCGACCCGCGACTGCGCACCAACGAAGCGGAGCGTAAATATCTGCGCGAGTTCGAGCGCAGCCTGATTCGCAGTGTGCTCGAGAAACACCGGCCACAGCTCGAAGCGTGCCTTGCATCCACGGGCGGCAAGGATCTTCCGCTCGAAGCGCTCGCGCTGGCCTGTCTGGCGTTGGAAGCTGACAAGGGGGCCGCCGGCCTGGCGGAGATCGTCGGCAAGCTGCCGCGCCCGCCTTCCGCGGAAGAAATTCGAATCCTGGCCTTTGCGAGTCAGATGCCCCAGGTGAGGAGCTGCTTCGAGGGTCTGCTTGCCGACAATGCCAAGCGCGACCTCGTGCTCGCGAATCTCCTTGCCGTGAGTGATCGCCTGCAGGGTCTCGATCTCTCCGCGCCGATCGCGAAGGCCGTGCGCGAAGATCTTGTGGCCAAGAACGACGAGGCGTCTCGCGAGCGCTGCGTGAAGTTTGCAGCGGCGTTCCGCGTGCGCGAACTCGAACCGGAAATCGTCGCGATTGCCCGCGCCGCCACAACTGCCGTGCGCCGCGCCGCCTGCGTGCGCGCGCTGACCGAAGTCGGATCCAGCAACGTCGCGCTTTTCCGAGAGCTCGCCATTGGCGCTGTGCCCGGCGAGGAGCTGCAGCGGTCGTGCGTCGTGGCGATCGCCGAATCCAAGGACCCGGGCGCGACGGCGGCGCTCGTCGAACTGTGGCCGTCGCTCGCCTCCACGTTGCGCAAGCGCGCACTGGACACGCTCAGCGGTTCGAACGAGGGCGCGCAATCGCTGCTTGCGGCCATCGACGCCGACGAGATCCTTCCCGGCGAACTCGACGGCGAAGTGTTGACGCGCCTCTCCGCGCGATTCGCAGGCGACGCGCGGCTTGCGAAACTCGAGAAAGCGCTTTCGAGTCGGCTGCGCACGGTGTTGCGCCTCGATGGCGGCGAGAGCGCGCTCGAGACGAAGCTCAAGATCTCAGGCCCGTTCACGCTCGAAGCCTGGGTCAATCTCGACGTTGGCATCGACAATCAGGACGCCGTGCTCGGCGCAAGCGGCGAGGTCGATTTCAATTTTGCCGACCGGCGCTTTCGGATGTACGCCGGCAAGGAAATCGGCGACGTGATCATTGCGACGAAACAAATGTCGCCCGCCTGCTGGACCCATGTCGCGATCACGCGCGACGCAGACGGGAACTTGAAGCTCTATTGGAACGGCGATCCTGATCCCGCTACTTGCAAGCCGACGAAGGTCGACCTCAAGGACCTCGATATCGGCGTGGCCGTCGCCAGCGGTGGCACGCAAGGCGCGCTGTGCGAAGTGCGACTGTGGGATGTCGCGCGCACACCGGCGGAAATCGGAGCGAATTTCAGGCGCACCTTCGCGGGCACCAAACCCGCGCACCTCGTCTTCAGCGCGGCGGGCGAAGGCCCCTGGGGAAAACTCGCCGGCGGCGCGACACTTGCGCGCACGCTCGACGCGCCTGCGCTGCAGAGCGAGGCCGCCGTGGCGGAACAAGAGACGAAGTTCACGCGCTATCGCGCGCTGACCAACCTGCGTGGCAACGCCGAACGCGGTCGTGAACTGTTCGCGAGCATCTGCATGACTTGCCACAGTCTGCGCGGCGAGGGAGCGAAAGTTGGGCCGCCGCTCGACGGCATCGGTCTGCGCGACACGGAGTCGCTGTTGCGTGCCGTCCTCACGCCCAGCGCGGCGATGGAGTCGGGTTATCGCCTGCTGCGCGTCGAGACGATCGATGGCAAGTTGCTCGACGGCATGCTCGCTTCGCAGGACGAAAATGCGATCGTGCTGCGTCGGCAGAGCCGCGAGGACCGCTCGATCGAGCGCGCGCAGATTCGCCGCATGTCCTTCGCCGATCTCTCGGTGATGCCCGACGGCCAGCTCGAAACGCTCACGCCCGCCGACGTTTCCTCGCTGTTCGCCTACATCGCGACGCTGCGCTAGCCACGCGGAGCTCCAGGCCCAGCAAGGTTTCCGGCCTTGGAAGGACAGGCGTGGCCGGTATTCACCGCCTGAGGTATGCTGTGGCCGTCGCAGTCCCTGGAACGAGTGTCGGAAGCCACCCACGGAGCGGATCGCCCCATGTCGGACAAGCAACAGATAGAGAAGCAGGTCGCAGAGTCGTTGGGCAAGATGCAGCAGGCATTGAAGCAGGAAGCCCAAAAAGTCAAGGCCGAGGCCGCCAAGGCCAAGAAGCTGGTCGAGGACTTGAAGAAGAAGTTGTAGCCGCGACTCGTCCGTCCGGAAGCCGGCGCGCAGTGCGCGTGACCGGCGTCACTGCGGCGCGCAGCGCGGCAATTACCGAAAAGGAGAAGACGATGGGCGATCCCAAGCAAGACAAGGAGCTGCTGATTCAATTGGAATCGGCGATGACCGGCCTGTGGAATGCGAGCGTGGACATGGACGCTGTCGCCGAGGAATGCAAGGTCAAGAAGGGCGAGAGCCTCTACGACCGGATCGGCAAGTGCGAGGCGTCGGTCAAGGAATGGGAGAGGGATCTGGCTTCACTCAAGAGCGATCTGGTCGTGCTCAAGAAAATGCTCGACGGTTATCCGACGAAGTTCGGCCAGGAGCCCTCGGGACTCGCGCAGGTTTCGTATCAGGTTGTCTCCGGCGGGCACGACAAGATGAGCGCCAGCTTGAAAAAGTACCGAAAGGAACTGGACGCGCACAAACAGACGCTGCGCAAAATCAAAGTCTAGACGATCGAGTTCGACGCAGCGCACGACCGGTTCGTTCGTTCGCTTCGCCGACTGCATCCCGGCGAGACCCCGTGCCACTGTCCCGACCGAACACGAGAGAACACGATGAGCGCTGACAAGCAGACGAAGGACCTGATCGCCCATTTGGACAATACGCTGTCGTCCCTGCTGAACGCCGGCACGAGCATGGAGAAAGTCGCGGCGGACTGCCATGTCAGCAAGGGCGAAGCGCTGATCGATCGCCTGATGAAGTGTGATGCCGCCTTGAAAGACTGGCAAAAGGAGCTGAAGGCGCTCGACTGGGATCTTGCGACGCTCAAGAAGCTGTACTCCGCATTCAAGGACAGGCAGCACGGCAGCATCGCCAGCGTTGCGGAGGGAGTATGGAGCAGCGCGAGCGCGAAGGCGTCCGAGATGAAGGCCAAGTCGGAGGCCTACTCGAAGGAGTTCGAGAAGCAGAAGGCCATCTTGCGCAAGATCAAGGCCTAAGGCCGGCCCAATGGGCTGGTCGCGCAGCTTGTTCCGAACGCCAGAGCGTGGGGCGGGGCCTCGTCCGTGCCTCGCACGGTGAACCTGAGGTTCAAAGAGCAGCTCTCAGTTCAGCAGGTTCACTGCAATCAAACTGGCCAGGAATAGCGCTTCCACGCTGCTCGAGACGAGGGCCGTGAGCGCGAAAGGCCGGTCGAGTCTGCGAGCGAATGCATAGATCGATGTGCATAGCGCCAGCGGAGTGCTCAGGAACATGACGCCCGGACCGAGCGCCGACAGCGGGTGGCCTCAGCAGAAAGCCATCGAAAGGCCCAGGCCCGCGGGCGGGAGGAGCGTCAGTCCCAGTGCGATTTTTCCTGCTGTCATCGTGTACCTGCGCGGAATCGGATTCTCCGCTCGGCGGTATGCACTGCGATTATCGACGCGGCAGCCGGGCGGAACCAATCTCCGTGCGGGTGGATCGGGGGCGCCAGGCTGCTAGGTTTTCGGCTTCGGCGGCGGCAGATCGCGCGCCGGGCAGGCCGCTTGCCAACCTTGGCGAGCATGCTGCCCGTCGCAAAACGGCTTGTTGGCCGAGAGACCGCAACGGCAAAGCGAGATCACGCTGCGGCCGGCGAGGCCGTATTCTTTTCCCGTGGCATCGCAGATCGTCATTTCGCCTTCCAAGCGCAGCGGGCCATGGTCGGTCACAGTGATTTTTGTCATCCGGGCACGCTAGCACCCCTGACTTGCCGCGCGCGCAACTGCTTGGCATTCCTGCGCGAAATGCGGGCCGGTTCGCTCCATTCCTTGATCTTTGACCCTGTCGCAGCGCCGCGTCAGTGGCTCGGATTCAAGAGCCCGTACATCAGCGTGTCCGAGAATACCCCGTCGAAGAGGAAGTTCTGCGCGAGATGCGCCTCGCGCGCGAAGCCGAGCGCTTCGAGCAGAGCGCTCGACGCCGAGTTCGCAGGATCGACGCAGGCTTCGATGCGATGGAAGTGCAGGCGCTGGAATCCATGATCGATGACCGCCCGCGCGGCTTCGCGTGTGAATCCCTGTCCCCACAGATCGGGTTTGAGGATGTAGCCGAGTTCCCCGCGATGGTGCTCGACCGTGATGCGCCAGAAGCCGATCGTGCCTACAAGCGTCGGATCGCCCTGTTGCGTGATCGCCCAGACGATTCCGGTCTTGGCCTCGAAGGACTGCTGCGTGTCGCGCATCAGCTTTGCGGCATCCTCGAGCGATTTCGCGACCGGCCGCCCGATGTGTTTCATGACCCGCGGATCGGAGCGCAACACGAAAAGCGCCTGCGCATCGGTCGGAACGATCGCCCGCAGCAGGAGACGCTCCGTACGCAGAATCGGAAACGGCGTGAAGTCGAGTTCGAGCATGGAGCAGGATTGGACTGGCGGGGCCGCCGATCGTCAGAGGCTCAGCCAGAGCGCGAGCATCGGCCCCGAGAGTTCAAGAGTCAGGTCAGACCTGGTGTCGTTGCCCCCCTCATCGGGGTCGAATTCGGCGTCGTAGTGAAGCTGCCGCCAGCCGGCCGTCAATCGCACATTGCGTCCCAGCCTCACAGACGCGCCCATATCCAACGCAATGATATTGACCCCGTTGAAGCCCGACGTCCAACCCACATTCGCACTCCCCTCGACGAAGATCCGCAGGGGGTCGAGCAGCCAGTAGGACAACGTCACTCCTAAGAGAGGGCCGTAGGCCGCAATACTGTCGCTGTCCGACAACGCAGTTTGCCTCAACGTGATGTCCAGATCGCTCATACCGATGCCGAGGAATCCGTCTACGCCCAGGTTGTTCTGGAATCGCTTCGCGGCTCGAACCGCCGCCGAGGCCCTGAACAGTTCGAAATCCACCTCGACATCCTCGGGGCCATTGAAGCTTTGACCACCTAGCGAAACATCGTCGGCTACATCGACGAGGTCTTGCGTGAAACCGCCGCTTCCCTGCGAGGCATCGAGTTCGAGCAAGAGCTTGAACTCGTCGCGACGTGGCGCGGGAGCGACTGGTTCAGCGCTGCCCGGCGTTGCGCTTCGTGCGCCTCGATCGAGCAGTACCCAATTGATGCGACCTGCAGGCAAAACGACCGCCCTGTCGTCTCCCTTGATGTCAGTGAATTGCCTCGGCGGCAGGGTACACGCAACCAACAAGTGCACCACGAGGAGCGCGGGCACAAAGTGGCAGCGCCAGTGCTTCACGGGTCGTCGAGGAAGCATGTTTTTCCGGACTCGGACGTTGTTCATGGGGCCAACGGTAACGCAACCAACCCGGATTGGGCGCGCGAGGGAGCAGTCGGAGCCTCGCTCCTTGCCCCCGATGGGCCCCTGACGCCTCCGTGTTCATGGTTTCGCTGCCACCACATGCGGCAGCTCCATGCTAGCGACCCAGTTCCATCACGCGATCAGCGCCACGGCTGCGCTAGCGGCCCAATTCCTTCGACCTGCGGTCCAACTCCATGCGAACCCTGCCAACAGCTTTCTTCGGAACCTGTTTCGCGCCCGCGAATTCCTCCCAGCGTGATATCGCCGCACGCAGTTCTTCGACAAGCGCCACGGGATCATTGATACTGAAGATCCTGCCGACTTCGAGCAGATCGCCGAGCGCGATTCCCGACTGCTTGTCCTGCACGCGCATCTGATGTCGAGAGGTAAAGCCATGTCCGCGCGCGAACGTCAAATCGTAGGCCGGCGCCAGCCGCCACCTGCCCGCGCGATCCATGTGGAAGGACAGGTTCTTGACGTGGTCGTCTTGGTTGACCGCGAAGACGTTGAACAGCATGCGGCGATAGCCTTGTTCGACGCTCGCGTAGGGCATGCCCAGTCGCAGCATGCAGCGCAGGTACTCTTCGTAACTGCTCGCGCCCGGCGCGTTGTAGTCGACGTGAATCAGCCCGCCGAGCGAATGTTGATGGCGCCGCTCGTCGCCCTCGATGTCGAAGCGATGCACGAGCAGGTGCGCGAGGCCTTCATTTTCCAGCAACGTGATCACCGTCGCCTCGACGCCTGCCGCGCGCGCCATCTCGGTGTATGCCGCCTCGATCCGGTTGAACGGTTGCGGACGGCCGAGCGCGTCGAGGCTCGAGCCGTCGCCGACACCGTCGAATTTCAAGATGCACGGAATGTCGCCCGCATGCGCCGGCGCGTTGCCCGAGCGAATCGTTTTCGCCTTGGGTTCGTATCGAACTAGTGCCTTGGGCCGCATGCCGCCGGCCGATGCGCCGATGCGATAGATCTCCGGAATCGCGATGGCCGGGTCGCCCTGGACGATGCGCCTCGCATCGCGCACCAGCTCGGCAAGTTCGAGCGACTGGATCTCGGCCGGCCGCGCCGGGAGCTTCGTCGAGGGATGAAAGCTCAGTGCGCCGAGCGCTCGCTCTCCGACGTAGAGCAGTCGCTGCACCGGACTCAACGCGCGCTCCGCTTCGCCGCGTGCCGCGAAGTAGGCGCGGATCACGCGGTTGCCGAACGTGTCCGGCAGCGCGTCCGCGAGCACGCCGGGCAAGCCATCGAAGGCGTGGATCTTGCGCAACTCGTCGAACGCGATCGGGCCGCGCAACGAAGTTGGCAAATGGATCGGCGAGATCTCCAGCCCGCGGCCGCGAAATGAGTCGGCGTATTCGAACAGCACGCGTCCGCTGTCAAGTTCCGCGACCGCGCCGACGGTCTCGCCGAAGATGCGCACCTCGGCGTGCGCGCTGACCTCAGCCACGGCGGCGAGCCTTGGCGCCTTCGATCAGCGCCATGGGGGAGATCTCAGGTTGGGGTGCGAACTCCGCGAGCGAACTGATCCGCCCATAGAGTCGCAGCAAGCGCACCAGCGTCTCGAGCGTCGGGTTCTGGCCTTGCTCCGCGCGATAGAGCGTGCGCCGCGCGAGACCCGTCTGTGCCGCCGCCTCGATCGCGGTCAGCTTCTGCGCCTCGCGCAGCGCTCGCAGTCGCTGCCCGAGGAACTGCATGACTTCGGCGTCCGTCGCCGTGTTGAAACTTATGTTGCTCATAATGGCCTATCCAGGTCCAGTTCGGGACTTTTGAGGCGCAGGTTGAGCCTAGCCTCGCTGCCGGGCCCTGCAAGTCAGAAATGGCCTATTTGCGGCCCGAAATCCTCAGAAAGGCCAGAAATGGGCCGTATACGGCCCATCCATGTGCCTGGCTCTCAGTTGCCTGCCGCGCGACCGATTGCACGCCGCGCTTCGCGCGAGTCGCCGTACAGCCGCGTTCGCGCCGAGCGGATCACGTGCTCGCTGTCGCGATAGCTGACATTCAAGCGATTGGCGGCCTGGGTCAGGAAGCCGCGCTCGACGCGGCTCAGCGAACCGTCCTCGAAGGCAAGTTCGACCAGCGAGGCATACCAGGCCATGGCTTCTTCGCGATCGCGCGCATCGGGGCCGATCGGCGCGTGCCGCGGGCCCAGGATTTCGTCCACGCGCTGCGGCGTGACTTCGAGTCGCTTCGCGAGCGCCTGCACCGCGCGCCGTTCGCGTTCGTCTACCGCGCCATCCGCGCGCACGAGCACCGCGGCCCATTCCAGCAATCCCGCCGCGGACTCGGGGCTCGGCCGCAACTTCGCGATCAGCGCCGGGATCGACTCCCGCTCCAGCTTGCACCGTTCGATCTCGGCCAGGATCGGATCTGCGTCGCTGGTTCCGCGATTGGCGATTTCCGACACGAGCCATGTCGACGCGTCGCCCGTGCGCGGCGCTCCGCAGTAGGCGCAATCGGGCTTGGTGCCGCCGGCGTCGTGGGCGCCGCAGCTGCGGCAGGTCGCGGTCGTGAACGTGTCGTCGAGGCGCGTCTGTTCGCCGGACTTGCGCGAAAAGACGAGCAGCGTGCGGCGCAGCGTGCGCGTGGACTCTAGCGTGCGTTTGCCGTCCGGTGCGACGCTCGAGCGGCGGCCGTCCCAGACGACTTCGACCACGGCGCGATCGACGGCGGAGTCCGCGAGCAGCGCCAGCAGGTTCACGGAACCCACCGCGCAATCGGACATGTAGACGCGCGTTTGCGCGCTCTTCGACACGAGCCTGGCCGCATACTCTTCGCACAATTTCGCCGTCGCGAGGCGCGTCAAGGGCTCCGCTTGACCGAGCCGATCGGCCGCGCACTTGCGCCAGAATGCGATCGAGGCACGGTCCTCGAGCAGCTGCGCGTCGAAGCCTTCGTCGGTTTCCATGAAAGCCGCGAGGCCAGGAACCGTCGCGGCGCGGGTCGGCCGCCACTCGCTCATTTGCGTGATCTCGCAGAGCACCCAGTCGAATTGACCGCTGCGAACCAGGCAGTCGCATTGACCGCAGACCGCCGATTGATTCATCGAGAGCGGCGCGCCGCAATTCGGGCACATGCCTTCCATCAGGCCGTCCTTGCCCTGCGAACGCGAGCCGCGGCGGCGCACGAAGCTCCAGCATTCGGCGAACGAATCGCGCGCCAACTCCGAGCCGGAGATGCGTTTGCCCGTGGCGAGTTCGAGGCGATGAATGTCCGACTGGAAGTCGATGCGGATCGAAAGCGTGTCGAAGTGCGGCCCGCTTTCGAGATGCAAGAGCCTGAGCGGCCCCAAGGTCAAGTTGTCCATGCCTTGCCGCCAGCCATCGAGTTTCTGCTCCTCGATCTGCAGCGAAAAGCGCTCGTACACGCCGTCGGAAACGAAAGCGCGGATCGGCTCCAGGTTCTGCGCGCACCAACTCGACTGGGCCTTGCGAAAGGCGTTCTCGACGCGCGCAAGGAAGCGTCGCTCGTCGAAGGCGGGGTCGCGCTCTTTCAACTGCGTCGCGACGGTCGACGAGGTGAGCGCCTGGCGCTGCGGTCGCGCGCGCTCGATGACGCGCTCCTGGTGTTTCCACCAACCCTTGCGCGTGGCAACGAGGAAGACCACGACCACGATGATCAGCAGCGGCACGCCGAGCACCGGCACCTCGATCGCGAAGCGGATCAGCCAGTAGAGGACCCAGAAGATCCCTTCGCTGTCGCCTCCGCCGCCTCCGCTCCCGCCGCCACCGCCACCGCCAAAGCTCCCGCCACCTCCGGCCTGGAGCGCGTGGAACGCGAAGTTGATGGCGGCGATTTGGGCGAACATCGTGGAGGAGGGGCGGTGAGTCGTACTTCAGCTGGGGGGGCCGACGCAATCTGCCTGTTCCATGTGCGAGAGGTCGCATCTACTGAACAGCCCCCGGTTCATTCGCGAGCCGGAGAGCAGTAGCCTGGACGGGGTCAGATGCCGACCCTGGAACTCGAACTCGAGATCACCGCTCCGATCGAGGTCGTTTTCGATCTTTTCCGAAGTGTCGAGCAGCATCTTGCTTCGACTTCGGCGACCCGGGAGCGCGCCGTGGGCGGCATCACTCGCGGATTGCTCGAGCTCGGCGACGAGGTCACCTGGGAAGCGGTCCACTTCGGCATTCGCCAACGCCTGACCAGCCGGATCACGGCCTTCGATCGCCCACACAGTTTTCGAGACTCGATGGTCTCCGGCGCGTTCCGGCGTTTCGATCACGATCACATCTTCACGGCGACTCTGACCGGCACGCGAATTCGCGAACGCTTCGATTTTGATTCTCCGCTCGGGCCGTTGGGATGGATCGCCAATCGCGTCTTCCTGACCGAGTACATGCGCAGGTTCCTCGAGCGGAGGATGGCGGCGATCCAGCAAGTTGCAGAATCGAGCAACCCGTCCGGCTCCGCTCGCTGAGAACCGCGATCGTACATCCAGCCGCGCGCATCCCCTTCGTCAGCCGCGCATTGGAGGCGTGCTACGCCGAAGTCCGCAGACGGCTGCGCGAGTTCGAAAAGC
>JANMRV010000362.1:0-5644 GCA_031388685.1 Planctomycetota bacterium | reverse complement strand
TGGAATCCGATTTCAAGAAGGTGGTCTCGCTTGGCGACAATCTCGATACGGCCGCCATGATCGCGACTGCCTTCGTCGGCGTTGCAGCCGAGGGAGCAAAACTAGTCAAGGGGGCACAAGCCGTGGAGGCGGTGACCAAGGGCGCCGCGCTCAAGGCCGCGGGCGGTGTGGCGATTCTCGAATTCGTCGTTGGCATTGCCGAACCTTCCTGGTGGGCTGGAAAGATCACGAAAATGATCACCGGGCAGGACAACGAGACGGCCTACCAGACCGCCAGAGACCAGTTGATCAAGACGAAATACTCGACGCTCAAGAACCTCGACCTCAAGATCCACGATTACGAAAAATTGGCGAAGGAGCTTGGCGGTTAGGAATTCGATCCGGTGTCAGGTGACCTCTTGGCGCAGTTCCTGCACCGAGACTGCGGACGAAGTCGCCTGACACCGTACTGGAGTCATCGATGGGTAGCCCACTCCGCAGGTTTTTCGTGTTCGCCACTTTTGCGATCGGTCCGCTGGCGGCGCTCGCGGCGCTGCGCTTTGGGTTCGACCCGGTAGCGCACGACTCGACGTTGCCCCTGATCCATCGCGAAGGCGACTTCGTCGGGGCCAATGCCTGCCGGGCATGCCACGAAGAACACTTCGACTCCTGGGAGCGCACGTTTCATCACACGATGACCCAGCGCGCCAACGCGCAGTCGGTCGTCGGCAGCTTCGACGGACGCGCGGTGAATTACGCCGACAAGACGGCGCGGCCGATTTCGCGCGACGGCCGCTTCTTCATGGAGCTGCCCGACGGACACGGAAAGACGCGCGAGGCCGAGGTCGTCCTGACGGTCGGCTCGCGACGCTATCAGCAATACTTCGAGCGCGTCGCCCGCGGCCGTGATTTTGCGTTCGCCCGCTTGCCGATCCTCTGGCACATCGAGGCGCAGCGCTGGTTGCACCTGAACACCGTTTTCCTGAATCCCGACAGCTCGAATTGGGACGATCACAAGGCCGACTGGAATTCGAATTGCATCTTCTGCCACAACACCGGTCCACGGCCGCGGATGACCAACTACCGCGATCCTTCGCGCAAGGACGCTGAGCGCTTCGACTCCAAGGTCGCAGATCTCGGCATCTCCTGCGAGAGCTGTCACGGGCCCGGTCTGAAGCACACACAAGCCCAGCGCGATCCGCTGCAAAGATACGGGCATCACTTCAGCGACCAGCGCGATCCGCTGATCGTTCAGCCCACGCGCATCGACCAGGAAAGCGCGGTCGGCGTCTGCGGTCAGTGCCACGGGCAGCGCATGCCCAATCCGATCTCGCGCTCCGAAGCCTGGTTGACCAGCGGGCCGACGTTTCGCAGCGGCGATCGTTTGCTCGATCACGTCAGTCCGGTCGCGATCGACACGCCGGTGCTCGGCCGCGCCGATCCGGACACCTTCCGCTTTCGCTTCTGGGCTGACGGCACGCCGCGGCTGACGGCCTACGAGTACCAGGGCACGACCAGTTCGCCGTGTTACTTGGAAGGCACGCTGACCTGCGGCTCGTGTCACACGATGCACTCGGGCGACGTGCACGGCATGATCGAACCGGAAAAACGCGGCAATCAGGCCTGCGTGCAGTGCCACGCGGAAATCGGCCTGGACGTCAAGGCGCACACGAAGCATGAGCCTCAGTCTTCCGGATCGGCGTGTCTAGAATGCCACATGCCGCGCATGGTCTACGGCGTGGTCGAGATCCACCGCAGTCATCGCATCGAGGTGCCCGATGCGAAACGCGACGCGCAGAGCGGCCGGCCGAACGCGTGCACGCTCTGCCATCTCGACAAGAGTGCGCTGTGGACGGCACAGGAAATGGCGCGGCTGTGGGGAACCAAGTATCAGGCTCCAGCGTATCGCATGGACAAAGCGCCGCTCGAACTCGCCGATTCGATCGCTTCGCTGCTCGCCGGCGACGCAGTGCAACGCGCGGTGTACGCGAAGGCCATGGGGCGCGCCGACTCGGCCCTCGATCCGCGCGACAAGGCTTTCGTGCGCCTGCATCTCGCGGTCACGCTCGGCGACGCCTATCCGAGCGTCCGCTGGATGGCACAGCGCAGTCTGCAGGCATTGGAGCGCGAATTCCCTGTCGGCACGGCGGAGTATCTGCGGACCATCGATCACATGGCCGGGCCGGACGCGCGCCGCGCAGCATTGTTCGGCATGCTGGAGTTGCAGGCCGAGCGCTTCCGCGACAGATTGCACACGGCGCCGGCCGGCTTTTTCGTCCGCAGCGACTTCATGCTGGATCTCGAAATGATCATCCGACTGACCGACCTTCAGGGAGAGCGCAGCATCTCCATCGGCGAATGAGAGATTCAGCTACCAAAGCGGCGCTGGTCTTCGGTTGGATTCTGCTGGCGGTTTTCCTGCCGCTGGGGATGACGCTCGAAGCGTTGCACGCGTTGAAGGTGCCCGTGTACCTGGGCAGTCCGCTGCGGCGCGAACTGTGGACGTTGGCTCACGCGCACGGAAATCTGCTCGGCATCCTGTGCCTGGTGTTCGCGTCGATCGGCGAGCGCGCGATCCCCGACGAAAAGGCACGTCGCTCGATCTCGCTGTGGCTTCGGATCGGAGCCGTGAGCATGCCGCTGGGCTTCTTCCTCGGCGGAGTCCTCAACTTCGAGGGCGATCCGTCGCCCGGCATCCTGTTGGTGCCTGTAGGCGGCATCTGCCTGCTGGTAGCCCTGCTGCGGGCGGCACTGATCGCACGCAAACCCGGTGTTTGACGGCAGCGTCGCACCGCGGAGCCAAACGCGGTTAGGATTCGAGCCCCCGATCCTAGTCCTCCAAAACCGGCTGTCGGACTGTCCACGATATATGCGCATTTCCCTCCTGCCTCTTGGACTCTGCTTCCTGCCCGCCTGCCTGATGCCCGCGGGAAATCCACCCAGCGTGGATCTCTCCGTCGACGCCGCGACGCAATACAACCACCGCGGCATGCCGCAGAACGAGACCGGCGTGTTGCAGCCTGCGGCTTCCATCATGTTGCCCTCGATCTATGAAGGCTTCGTGACCCTGGGCACCTGGGGCAACATCGATCTGCAGGACGATGTCGGCGACGCGTGGACGCCCGATGGCAACGCGCTGCGCTTCAGCGAGATCGACTATATCGGGACCTACGCCAAGCGCTTCGGCGAGATCGATGCCAAGGTCGGCGTGCACAACTACATCCTGCCGCGCGGCGATCAGTTTCCGTTCGGTCCGCGCGGTGCGACGGTCGAACTCTTCGGACGCGCCGAGTACGACCTGAAAAACGGCTGGTTCCCCTTCGGCGAGATGCGCTTCGACATCGACGAGGCCGATGGCTACTACCTGCTTGCCGGCTGCGCGAAATCGATTCCGATCGACGAGAAGCTCACATTCGAAGCCGAGCTGTACGCGAGCTACATGGACTCGCAGCAGGGCTTTTGGAATTACGCACTCACCGAATCCGGCCTCGCCGACGCACGGCTCACGACCAAGCTTTTCTATCAATTCGACGACTCGACGCGCTTCAACCTGCAGGCGGCGTTCTCCACGGTCGTCGACAGCAATTATCGCGATGCGTTCGACAACAACGGCCTCGACGCGGACAACGCCTGGCTCTCGACCGGCGTGACCTGGAGTTACTGATCATGTCCCTGCGAAAATTCACCGGCCTGGCTCTGTCGCTTTTCGCGCTGGCCTTGTGCTCCTGCCCCTCAGCACTGGAGGTGAGCAGCGCCGCCAGCACCGACGTTCCGCCGAATGAAAACATCGGCCAGGGCTTCGAACCGGGCCTCGCTATCAGCGATACGATCGGCAACGATTCAGTGCTCTGCGGAGCCATCATCCCGGGCGCCAACGGGCAACCGGATCTGCAGCTCGCGTTTTTCGTTTTCAGCACGTTGACCAGCGCCGCCGACGCCGACGGCGCCGGCCCGGGCGCTGCCCCGTTCGTCAAGGAAACGCCGCCGCCGCTGGATGGCAATCTGGCGAGTGACGTGTTCGTCGCCGCCGTGGTCCGCTCCAGCAATCCCGGCAGCATCACGCCCAACGCGTTCACGCAGACGATCGCCCCGGTGATGCGCCATCCGCGCTGCGTGACCTGCCACAGTTTCTACTACGCGGGCGGGTTCGGGGCTCCCGGCCAACCACCCAATGCACGGCACACCGGTGGTGATTCCAGCCAGGTCGCCATCAACGCCGGCTGCGGCGTCAGCTGTCACACGGCCTCCAACCTCGGCGTACCGTCGATCGACTGGCGTGCACCCGACCCGACGTTTCAGGGTGATCTTGATTTCCGCAACAAGACGACGCAGCAGTTGTTCGATCAGGTGATGGCCGGACTCCCGCCGCCCCTCACCGGAACCGTCGAGGATCACCTGAAGAACGACGACAAGATCTTCTGGGCGATCGACACGGGACAGGAACCGCCAGGCTCCACAAACTCGACGCTGCCGCTTGGCGACGTGCCCATCAGCCCGACTCAATGGGATGAGCTCGTCGATGCCTGGGTGGATGGCAATTTCCTTTTCGACACTTCCGGCGCGGTCCGGGACCTGACGCTGGTCAGCCGCAAGGCCGACGCACTGCTCAACTCGTCCGGAGACGGAGCGTCCGTGCATCCCCACGCGGTCTACGTGCCGGAGGCCGGCTATGACCCCAACAGCACTGCGGCGCAGATCGCCGGTCGGATCCACGTAGTCTTCTCGTCCGACGCGACCGACCTGCTCGAAAACGTCGGCGCCTTCAGCGTCGCGCGGGACGTGTGGCATGCGACCATCGAAGTGCGCATGAACGAGGAGCCCCAGGCGGGCATAGCCGAGCCGGGCAAGATCAATCTGCTCGTGCGCGAAGATCTGCTCGAACGCATGAGCCGCTCTTCCGTCGGCTCCCCAGGCAACGCGGACTCCGACCATGCGAAGATCTCGAACGATGCCTCGCGTGTCGTGTTCGATTCAGTGGCCACCAATCTCGTCCCGGGCTTCGTAAACCTCAACGTCGGATTGCCCGACGTGTATTCCGCGCAGCCTGGCACGAACAGCACGACGCTGATCAGTCACGCCAACGGGTTCGTCGCTCGCGGCGGAAACGGCGCCTCGCAGAATCCGAGCGTCTCTTCGCTCGGCGAAGCCGTCGTCTTCGAGACCCGTGCGGACAATCTGGTTCCGCCGGGCCAGTTGAACAGCCAGCAGAACATTGCGCTGTCGTTGTTGCCGGCAGCAACGACGAGCCTGGTCAGCGTCGATTCGAACGGAAACCTCGGGACGGGCGGCGACTGCCGCACTCCTTCGGTGTTCATCACCGGCGTGGGTGCGGCGCTGGTGGTCTTCGAATCGGACATGACCGACCTGGTCCCGACCACCGGAACGATCACCAACACCCAGATTTACTTGAACCTCGACGGCGCGACGCAGCTGGTCACGCGCAAGGGCGCAGTGAGCGGCAATGGCGCC
Organism: Planctomycetota bacterium; assembly: GCA_031388685.1. Classification (GTDB taxonomy): domain Bacteria; phylum Planctomycetota; class UBA1135; order UBA1135; genus JADJQU01. The sequence goes on along the minus strand of JANMRV010000362.1, from coordinate 196 downwards.
TCGACGCGGCCGTCGATTTCAGCCGACGGTAAGACGATCCTGTTCCAGTCGGCGGCTTCGAACCTTGATAGCGTGCGTCCGATCGACGCGAACGGGTTCGACGACATTCTGCGTTTCGATGTCGATCAATTCCTGACCAGCGGCCTGACCGTGATCGAACGCATCTCGCTCGCGGCCGATGGAAGCGACTCGGACG